>ONUD01000053.1 GCA_900320925.1 uncultured Eubacteriales bacterium | reverse complement strand
TTTGTTCAGGCAGACTATGCCGGCGGCTTTGTGGCAGATCTCCAAAGCGGGACGGTTGACAACTCATCAAGAACAGATGATTATTATGCAGTTTATCATATCGACCATGTGACAGGGTATTCTTATGGCGGCGGCTTTGGCGGCAGGTTGGTGTCGGGTGCATTGGCCAGTGCCGGCGGAGGAATCTCCATTCTGGGCGACAGCAGTCTTAATTTAAGTGTCAATGACTTGGCAAGCGTGATTAACGCCTATATTCCTATTGTGAAATACGCCGGTGTCTATGCAGAAAAAGGCTTTACCGTATCGGCATTCGATGTCAGGGCAGATGATTTGCTTTCGGGCAGTGCGGGCGGTTTTGCCGGCTATATGAGCGGTGCACAGGTATCCTATTCCGATGTCAACAAGCTCAAACATACCAAAGTGACACCGCCCGATGACCTTGAAATTATCAATGCACCGACCTATTTTGACGGTACACAAAGTAATTATGCGGTTCGTGGCGGCAGATATGCCGGCGGCTATGTCGGCAATATGGATATCGGCAGTGCGGCAAGTGTCGGGGACGGTCTGAAAGTACTGGGGCAGAATATCCAGCTTTCCAATGTCCTGTCGGCGTTGTCCGTGGTAGTTTCCACGATAGAGCATTCCGATACCATGGGAGCGGCAGGCGGATTTTCCATTATATCAGGCGGTACGGATCGTTACGGTGCAGTCGGTATGTCGGGCGGCTATGCCGGCAATATTTCGGGTGGTCATATACAGGATTCCCATGCAAGAAATTTTGCTTATATCATAGGGGCAGAAGCCGCAGGGGGCTATGTCGGCAATTTCATTCCCGGCAATGCCGCCAATGTTTTAGGTGACGGAAGTGTTTTGGGCTTGGTAGACGTAGGTTCCTCGCTTGCATCATTGGTGGAAGATTTTGTGCCGACTATCCGTAACAGCACAACCACCTGTATTCCCTGCGGCGGTGCGGTGAGAGCATATGCCCCTTCCGACAGTCAGATACAAAGGGGAATGGCAGGCGGCTACTGCGGACATAACGAAGGCGGTCATATCTGGGGCTTTGATAATCATACATGGAAAGACCAGAATGACGGCATATTGTTCCATGAAGATGAAAACCATATCATACAGCAAATCAATACCGGTCATAATACCGAAGGCAGATATATAGGTGTCAAAAGTGAATGCCGTGCCGACAGGATCCGTTCCGTTTACGGCTATGAATATGCCGGCGGGTTTACGGGCTTTATGGAAAATGCCGATACGGCCGATACGGGCAATATCAGCCTGCTGGGTGGTCTGATACAGGCCAATAATATCTTGAATGCCTTGAGTGCGGTATATCCGACAGAGGAAAATACAGCGGTTTACGGCCCTCTTTCCAATCTTGATGTCGATACATGGAATATGTGGATAGACTATGTGGGAAAATACGGCGAACATGGTATGGAACTGCTCAAAGTGGGCAAAATTTCCAAACAAAATAAAACCCCTGAACAAATTCAGAATGAACTGGATGCCAAATTAAAGAAATATATCTATGGCTACAATGTAGTGGCAGGTCGTCCCATACATGAACAGATGATTATCACAGAGGGCGGCAATGCCGGCGGCTATGTCGGCTATATGTTAAGCGGCGTTATCACCAACGGACAGGGCTATGATGCCAAGCTTGTCAGAGCCATGAGAAATGCAGGCGGGTTTGCCGGCAAAATGCAGACAGGCGGTGCCGCTGATTTCGGAGGCGTGAATATTCTCGGACTGAATTTGAATGTCGGCAGCCTGGTAAAGGCAGTACAGGTATTTGTCCCGACCGTCAAAAGCTCCTCTGTCAAAGGCTATCAGTCGGGCTTGACGGTCATGGCAACGGGTGATGACTTTATTCATCACTGCGGTTATGCCGGCGGGTATGTCGGCAGTGCCTACGGTGCTCAGATATGGGGAGATAAAAATGTGGATACGAGTACCCCAAAAGGCTGCAATATTACGAATTTGAAATTTGTTCAGGGCAGAAATGCCGTGGGCGGCTATGTGGGACTTGCCACAGCCGCATCGGTTGCAGATGTCAATACCAATTCCTCTGATGGTCTGTTGCAGAAAGTCTTAAACAGTGTGATATCTTCCCCCGGCGACCTGGCACAGGTCGTGCAGGCTACCGTGACAACCATAAGGCAAGCGGAGGTTTCTGCTTATGACGCCCAATACGGTTATTCTGTCAAAGGAACCGTACAAACCTCTTATCCCCGCTATGCAGGCGGTTTTGCAGGCTCCCTTGAAGCGGCGATTATCGGAAAAGAAAGTGATACCGAAAACAAAATAAAAGTCAAAGATTTAAGGGAAGTTGACGGAGGATACTATGCAGGGGGATTTTTCGGTCTGGCAGACGTGACCAGTGCGGCGGCTGTATCCAATTCCGGAGAGGAACAGACATCTGTTTTAGGCTTGGTCAAGGCACAACAAGTCAGTGTGCTTGACGCATTCCGGACATATATCTACCATGCACAGGTCAAGGGAACAGAAGAAAACTTCTCTGATGAAGAACACACCGTCATTGCACATGAGGGTATCATTGTCCGTGCTCATGATGTCGATATGCTGGGACTGCTGGAGTCAAGCATCTATTCCGGCTGTGCAGGCGGTTTCGGCGGCGGCATGATGAACGGCACTGTCAAAAATTCAAGTGTGAGCAACGTGAATACCGTGACAGGTCTGAATTATGTGGGCGGATTTATCGGACATCTCGGCAGAGGCGGTGCCGTTGATGCAGACGGCGTAGGACTTTTGGATTTGATTGATTTAAGTGCCGGTGTCCTCGATGTGTTCGGCTCTGTCAACGAAGATTGCAGCGTTGAGGGCATAGATGCCGGTATGGTCGTCTTGTCGGGCAACAGTGAACAGCCTGTCAGCGGCGGTTTTGCAGGATTTTCGGATATTTCCAAAATCAAAAACTGCCATATTACAAAGCAAAAACAGGTTTACAGTGATAAAATTGCCGGCGGATTTGTCGGAAAAACCGAAATGAGTTATCTGGTGAATGTACAGGCAAAATCATTGCTGGTAAACGGCTTGCTGGAGTGGGTAGTCAACCCTCTTTTGAGGGCTTTGTATCTTCACAAGCTTCAGAATTTGCCTTTGCCCCCTATCATTGATATCACACTGGGAGAGGGACGAATCCTTTCCCTCAGTCTTTTAACAGACGGAGATGTGATTTCCCTTACTCTGCTTGGTCTGCCGATAAGTATATCGTTGATAAAGTCGGCGGATCCCAATACAACCGATACGGCTGTTATCAGATTGGGCGATTCCGAAATCAGACTGCCCTGTACGGAGTCGGGAGGAGTGAATTCTGATGATGTAAACAACAATGAAAATGCCAATGTAGTCATCCATCTTCTCAAAGGAAACTATGCAAGAGTGACCGACAGCACCGTAAAGGGAATTGCCATCGGCTATGATGTCTATGGCGGAGGGGCAACCAACACATCCGCTGACGGTTCCAACATCAACGGCTATGCAGGCGGGTTTGTCGGCTACAACAAGGAAGGCAGACTGCTGGACAATCAGATGATATACTGTGATGTCGTCAAGGGCTATGCCGGTAAAGTCGGACATTTCAACGGCTTTTCTGTTTTCGATACGGTATATGACCATGATGTTTCCGAAATCGAACAGCGTAACCAATATTCCGTGTACAGACAGGTTTCTTCGGATTACCAGTATGCCCTTACCTCTTCCCATACTGCCATCGCCACGCAGGTTCAGGATACCGAAACGGCTGTCACCTATAATCGTTATGATGTGGTGCATCGGGCAAGTCCGATTGCCGAATATGCGGACTGGGAGAATGCCGTAATGGCAAAAACATCATCGGGCGGTGAGGCTATCCCCATCAATGTGTATGCCAGCAGTGCCAAAGCGGTGCTGATGCTTGATACACCGACGGAACTCAATGGAGAGGGAGTCGTACCCGATCCCGGTGAATATACCGATCCGTGTTACAGGGTGCTTACCTACAAAAAACTGACTTTGCGGAAAATATGGGACGATAATCTGAATGGAAACCGCCCTGAAAGCATCAAAGTCCGTATATGGCAGTATAACCATTATGCGGACGGCACGGAAATCCTCGATGCAGAAGGCAATTCCACAAAGATGATTTACCGTAAACTTGACGGTGTGGACAGCGATGGATTTATTGAAATTTCAAAAACCGTAAACGGAACAGCTGACAACAACATATGGAAATATGTCATTGAAAATCTGCCTGCCTCCTCTTTGTCGGAAGACGATGAAACGGGCGAGCAAAGTATCATATACTATTCTTATCGGATAGAAGAACTTTCTGTTGACGGATATACCACCACCATAAGCTATGAAACATCGGATTCTGAATTTTTGATAGACATCACCAACAGTATTCGTCCCAATCTGCTCCCCCACACGGGCGGTCAGGGCGTCATGATATGGATTCTGACCGGCTTGGGCATCTTCATTTTGGCATTGTATAGTTTCATCAGGATCAAATGGAAGTATTATATCACTTATGAGTGATACCCGCAACAATAGCCGCAGGACGCTTTTACAGGCGTTGCTGCGGCTATTGTTTTGCCGATGCAGATTCAAGCATGGCTCTGAAAAACCTTTATCAAAAGAAGCCTGCCTTTTTTGACGGTAATTTCCGCAGTCTGCCCCGCAGGCACCTCGTTGCTGATACCATACTGATACTCGCAGGTAATGGTACCGTTTTCCAGAGGGTATTTGGCATGGCGGATGGTAATGCCCTCTGCACAGCCCGTGACATTGAGCAGTGAAAAAAATGCATACGTGTCACTGACAGTGACAGGTTTTTGAGAAACAATCTCCATTTCCGAATAATCGTCTATGATGGTTCCTTTTTTACCCAGTGAATCCAGATACAGCAAAATGGATACATTCCCCAAGGTATGGTCAAGCCTTGCCCCTATGGCACCGATGATAAGAAAGGCGTCAAATCCCCTCCTGACCGCTTCCTTCACGGCATAAACGGTATCGGTATCATCTTTTTCGCACGGCAGTACAATGGTTTCGGCTACCATGCAGGGATTTTCATAAGAGTCAAAGTCCCCCACAATCAAATCAGGCTGTACGTCCAAACCTTTGCAGTGCCTTAGCCCGCAGTCACAGCAGATGATGAAATCATCTTTCCGCAGATACTGCCGTACAAAGGCATAATCTCCGATGTCTGCACCGCTGACGATGACACAACGCTGATGATTCATACCGTTTCCTCCTGCAAAGCGAATGCATGATGCATGGGGCCTGAACCCCTGCCCAAGTCCAGCATGGCCGCCAATGCTCCCGAAATGTAGGCTTTGGCTCTGTGTACCGCTTCAGGCAGAGGATAGCCTTTGGCAAGATTGGCTGCTATCGCACTGGAAAGCGTACAGCCTGTCCCATGGGTATTGGGATTATGGATCCGCCTGCCCTTGAACCAAACGGCTTCTCCCTTCGTATACAACAGGTCATTGGCATCATTGATATGGTGTCCGCCCTTGAGCAGTACTGCACAGCCATACGCTTTCCCGATTCTTTCGGCGGCGGTCATCATAGCCGCTTCATTGGCAATGTCCATGCCTGCCAGCACCTCTGCTTCAGGAATATTCGGCGTGACAACACACGCCAGCGGGAACAGCTTTTCTGTCAGGCATTCCACTGCGTCCGTTTTCATCAGGGAAGAACCCGATGTGGCAGTCATGACGGGGTCAACCACAATATTTTTTGCCTGATAAAACGTCAGCCTGTCTGCAATGACCTCAATCAGTTCACAAGAGGCTACCATGCCGATTTTGACTGCATCGGGGTAAATATCCTCAAAGACCGCCTCCAACTGCTGCTGCAAAAATAGCGGGGACGCTTCCTGAATGGCTCTGACCCCCAGCGTATTTTGTGCGGTCAGGGCGGTCACGACACTCATTGCATACACACCGTTCATGGTCATGGTTTTCAGGTCTGCCTGAATGCCTGCCCCTCCGCTGCAATCACTGCCTGCAATCGACAATGCTGTTTTCAATTTCAACGTTCATTCCCCTTTCACGATTTTTTCTGACTGTTCCCGCAAAAGCCTGCATTCCCGTGCAATATCCTCTGCCCCAAAAACAGCACTCACCAATGCCACACCGCTGATTCCCGTCCCGCTGAGCTGTCCCATATTTTCTTTGGCAATGCCCCCGATCGCCACAACAGGAATGCTGACTGCCTGACAGATAGCTTGCAAGGTTTCTTGCGGCATAGGGTGTACATTGCTTTTGGTGGAGGTCGCAAA
>ONUD01000015.1 GCA_900320925.1 uncultured Eubacteriales bacterium | reverse complement strand
TACCGCTGTTTCCCTTATCAATGAAATGGGTCTGGAGACCAGCTATAACTTCCTGACCGAAAAGCTGCATTTCAAGCACCTTGACCCCGAAAAGGACAGTCATAACAAAGCAGGTCTTTCCATCGGCGGCTTCTACGGCGGTACAACTGTCGAGGAAATGACCGCCGGCTACCAGATCTTCTGCAACGGCGGCTTCTGCTACGAGCCGTACACTTTCTATTATGTAACCGACTACGAGGGCAATGTTATCCTTGACAACCGTGACAGAGGCAGAGAACGTGTCATCTCCACCGAGACCTCTACCATTATGAACCGCCTGCTGCATGATGTGGTCAACTCCGGCGGTGAAGCATTGGGCTACCGTGCCATCATCAACGGCTGGGACATTATCGGCAAAACGGGTACGACCGATAATGCGTTTGACAACTGGTTCATGGGTGCTTCCCCCTATACAGTGGCAGGTATCTGGACAGGGCATGACATTCATTCCTCCATTGCACTCAGTGAACAAAGCAGGGTGCATACGCTCTGGCGTGACATCATGGCAGAGTTCCTCGAGGACAAGGAACACAAGGAATTTGAACTCGGCGGCGAGGTGGAACAGCATAACTTTCTTAAATCCAACGGTCTGCTGACCAATGCCCGTGCAGGTGCATCGGTGGGTGTCGGTTATTACACCAGTGACAATATGCCTTATTATTCCAGCTACGACCCTTACTATACCCCCAGTTCCAACCGCAGTTATGACGATGACGATGATGATGACGACGATGATGACAATGATGACGGCGGGGGAAACGATGACGATGACGACGATGATGATGAATAACAATAATAAAGTAAAGGAGTTTTGAACATGATACAAGTCGCAGTAATGGGTTACGGAGTGGTAGGTTCGGGTGTTGTGGAGGTGCTGACACAGCATACCGACAGTATCGCCAAACGTGCCAAGGAAACGATCAATATTAAATACATACTGGATATCAGAGAATTTCCCGACAGTCCTTTCGTGGACAAGTTTACCAAAAATTTTGATGATATTGTCAATGATGAGGAAGTGCGAGTGGTGGCAGAAGTGATGGGCGGTGTCCATCCTGCCTATGAATTTACCAAGCAGTGTCTTCTCAAAGGCAAGAGCGTTGTGACCTCCAACAAGGAGCTTGTGGCTACCAAAGGAGCAGAACTTTTGGAAATTGCCAGACAAAATAATGCCAACTATCTGTTTGAAGCAAGTGTCGGCGGGGGAATCCCGATTATCCGTCCGATGAGCCAGTGCCTTGCCGCCAATGAGGTCATCGAGGTGGCAGGGATCCTGAACGGCACCACGAACTTTATCCTGACCAAAATGATTCGTGAAAATATGTCCTTTGATGATGCCCTCAAAATGGCACAAAGGCTCGGCTATGCAGAAAGAAATCCTGCGGCAGACGTGGAGGGGCATGATGCGTGCCGGAAAATCTGTATTCTTGCCTCCCTTGCCTATGGAAAGCACGTCTATCCCGAATATGTCCATACCGCCGGTATTACCAACATGACACTGGAGGATGTGGCCTATGCTGCTTCATGGGGCGGTGTCATCAAGCTTATCGGTCAGGTCAAGCGTCTGGAGGACGGAAAACTTGACATTACCGTGGAGCCGATGCTGATTGCCAGAGACAGCCAGCTTGCCAGTGTCGATGATGTATTCAACGGGATTCTGGTACGCGGGGATGCCACGGGAGATGTGGTATTCTACGGCAAGGGTGCCGGAAAGCTCCCGACTGCCAGTGCCGTGGTGGCAGACATCATTGACTGCGTGAAGCATCTCAAAGCAAGAAAATATCTGTACTGGAACGATGGCGGCGAAGAGATTGTCAAACCGTATGCCGAAACCTCTTATCCTATTTACATGCGTGTCAGCAGTACGCTTGACAAGCAGACTGTCATTGAAAAGGTGGCTTCCCTGTTCAGGAACTCCCGTTCCATTGTCAGAACCAATGCCCCTGAAAATGAGTTTGCCTTTGTCACAGACAGCATGGTCGTGAACCGTCAGGAGGAAGCGATTGCCGCCTTGGAGCAAGACAAGATCCATGTATTGTCAAAAATCCGTATTGCGGATTTGTAATAAAGAAATTGGGAGGAAAGAACATGAGTTTGATTGTACAGAAATTTGGCGGAAGCTCTGTGGCAGATGCCGAAAGGGTTTTCAATGTGGCTCGCATCGTCACCGATACCTACAAAAAGGGCAATAAAGTGATTGTTGTCGTTTCCGCACAGGGCGATACCACAGATGACTTGATCGACAAGGCCAACGAGATCAATCCGAATGCCTCAAAGCGTGAAAAGGATATGCTTCTTGCCGCAGGCGAACAGATTTCCATTGCCCTGCTGGCAATGGCGATTGAAAAGCTCGGTTATCCCGTTGTGTCTCTGCTCGGCTGGCAGGCAGGCTTCCAGACCTCTTCCGCTTACACCTCTGCCAGAATCAAGAGAATCAAGACTGACAGAATCGAAAAGGAACTGGATAAGAATAATATCGTGGTAGTGGCGGGCTTCCAGGGACTGAACCGTTATACGGATGTCACGACCCTCGGCAGGGGCGGTTCCGATACCAGTGCCGTGGCGATTGCCGCAGCGATGCACGCTGATTTATGCCAGATCTATACCGATGTGGAAGGTGTCTACACGGCCGATCCCCGCAAGGTGAAAAATGCCGCTAAACTCCAGACCATCTCCTATGATGAAATGCTGGAGCTGGCAACCCTCGGTGCACAGGTTCTCAACAACCGCAGTGTG
>ONUD01000089.1 GCA_900320925.1 uncultured Eubacteriales bacterium | reverse complement strand
CAGCTTCCTATGGTGCGGTGGACTGCTCGGGACTGATTTGGAGCTACAACGGCGTGGGCGGTATCAGAGTCGATATGCTGGCCGCTTCCCAGAACCAGGGACTGGCATGGGGCTATGTCAGCAACGGTGTACCGAATATCCACGGCTTGGGACTTCATCACCCGGGTCATATCGGTGTCTATGTCGGTTCGGGCATGGTCATTGATGCCCAAAGCCCCTACTACGGCATTGCTTACCATAATATCAGCAGCGGTTCATGGGTGGAATGGTTCAAGATTGCAGGTGTGTCCTATCCCTATCAGGGCTGGGTACTGCTCAACGGTGAATCCTTCTACTATGAAAACGGCGAGTATCTTGCCAATACGTCAAGAGAACTTGACGGTGTTACATATACATTCGATGGGGCAGGCGTGTCCGATATTGCACCGCCCGACAGTGCTTATCAGGAAACAGACTATTCCGCTCCCATTGCGGAGCGTCCCGACAACTACTATGAAGAGCCTTCTGAGGAAACATACGTGGAAGAACCGTCTCCCGAACCTGAACCGGAGCCGGAACCCGAACCGGAACCGGAACCGAGCATAGAGGTGCAGGAGAGCAGCGAGGAGCCGAAAGAAGAATCCAAGGAAGAGTCCAAAGAGGAATCAAAGGAAGAATCCAAAGAGGAATCAAAGGAAGAATCCAAGGAAGAGTCCAAAGAGGAATCAAAAGAAGAATCCAAAAAGGAAGAGCCTGAAAAAGAACCCGAAGCGATGATTGACATTATCGCAGAATACGGCTATGAAGATGACGAGGAAAGCAAGACCGTGTCCTCTGTGCAGACAAGACTGTATGAATTGGGCTATCTCTCCAAAAAGGCAAACGGTTATTACGGTGATGAAACCGTCAATGCCGTGATGCTGTTCCAGAGCAGAAATGACCTTGAAGTAACGGGTACGGTCGATGACAAAACCAACAAGACCTTGAAATCCAATAAGGTGGAATCCAATTTCAGTATCCTCCAGAGCGGTTCTTTTGATGAAGGTCTTTCCATTCCCGTGGCAACCCTCCAGACCAGATTGTCCGAGCTGGCTTATTACTATGACGATGTGACGGGCTTCTATGGAGAACTGACCGCCAGTGCCGTTAAGCAGTTCCAGAAAGACAATGAACTGAAAGCAACAGGCGTTGCCGATTCCGATACCCAACTCCGTATTTTCAGCAGCAGTGCTAAGAAAAATCCCAATGCGGGCAGTGCCGTTTACGGCAACAGCGGTGCGATGATTACCAGAATGCAGAAAAGACTCATTGAACTGCGTTACCTTTCCGGTATCGTGACTGACAAGTTCGATGATGCGACACTGGAAGCCGTCCATGCTTATCAGAAAGCGGCAGGTCTGAAAGAATCCGATATGCTGACCGCTGAACAGCTCAAGGTGCTTTATTCGGAAGAGGCAGTCAAATCTCCTGAGTATGACGTGATGAAGTACGGCTATGCCGGCGATGATGTGGCACAGCTCCAGTCCAGACTGGCTTCACTGAAATACTATGACGGCAAGACCTCCGGTGTCTACAGCAACAGCGTTGTGGCGGCTGTGGAAAAATTCCAGAGTGACAACGACATCGATGTAACGGGCAGCGTGGACGAGGAAACACTTGTCCTGCTCAAAACCGAAGCCCAAAGACAAAATACCCATGTCGGAGAAGAACTGATTATCAAAACGGCTGCCATCTCTGATGACGCTCTTGCCGGCATTGCCGACAGCAAGGCGATGGATCTTTCCCTGAACAGCGAAAATCACAGTGATTTCCTCCGTTCGGTGATTGCTCTCAGTGCCGTTCTGGTAGGTGCTTCTGCCTTGATGCTCGTTTTTATCAAGGGTCTGAAAAGAAAAGAAACATAATCTTTACAGGGAAGAAATGAGGAATTTCTTCCCTGTTTTTTTGAAAAAAGGTTTGCAATTGTGATAGGTTTGGAATATAATGATAATTGGAATCAATCAAACGGAGTGTGAAAAAGAATGGAAATGAACCGAAAAAATATGGTGAAAATATTTTTTCTTGCCGTATGTATTCTGCTGGTATTCCTGGGCTTCCAGCATTTGGATATAGTCGGGTCATTCCTGCTGTGGCTGCTGCAAATACTGGTGCCGTTTATCATTGCGGGGTGCTTTACCTTTTTTTTAAATGTGCCGCTCAATGCTATCGAACACCGTCTGTTCCGCTCTAAGGACGGCAAGCCGGTCAGCCCTATCAAGGAAAAACTCAGACGTCCCATTGCCATTACCCTTTCGATCAGTTTGTTTGTGGTGATTATCGCTGTTTTCTTGGTCATTATTATTCCTGAGATCATCAACAGTCTGCAAAAAATTATCAACAATATCCCAAGTGCTTTTAAACTATTTCAGGATTGGCTGAAAGATTTGAGCTATCGTTATGATTGGGCAAAACAAATCGTGGAAAGTATCAATGTTGATTGGGATGTGATTGGTCACAATGTGGCAAATTTCTTTAGCAGTAATATTTCTAATATTTCCAATTTGTTGAACTCTATGATGAAGATTGTTTCCTCCGTGATCAGTATGACGGTTA
Organism: uncultured Eubacteriales bacterium; assembly: GCA_900320925.1. Lineage (GTDB taxonomy): Bacteria > Bacillota > Clostridia > Oscillospirales > Acutalibacteraceae > UBA1213. The sequence continues at coordinate 3,478 of ONUD01000089.1, read as the reverse complement.
ACCTCTTCCTCGGTATCGTGATGGCAGTGTATATTCTTGCGAAAAAAGAAAAAATATCCTCTGACTGCAAAAAAGTGCTGTATGCCCTCTTCCCAGCCAAAGCCGTGGATTATATCGTGGAAGTCGGCGTGATGACCAACAAGTCTTTCTACAACAGCATTACGGGACAAATGATGGAATGTGTGATTATCGGCTGTCTGACAGGCTTCGGCATGGCGATTTTCGGATTCCCGTATGCATCCCTGGTCGGCGTGCTGATTGCGATTTGTTCCTGGATTCCCATGTTCGGCATTTTCATCGGAACTGCTATTGGTGCCTTGTTTATCCTCACCGTCAGCCCCATACAGGCACTTTGGTTCGTGATATTTATGATCTGCCTCCAGCAGATAGAGGGGAATCTTATTTATCCGAGAGTGGTCGGTTCCAATGTCGGTCTGCCGCCCATCATTCTGATTTCTGCCATTATCCTGTTCAGCGGCTTTTTCGGCATTATCGGTCTGCTGGTAACGGCACCCGTTACCTCTGTGCTGTACACGCTCCTGAAACGCCTGATTGATAGACGTCTTAAGTCCCGTCAGATTCCCCAAGAAAAATATGCCGTTAAGGATAATGCCTCTTCCTACACCCCTAAACGCATTCGCTCTGAAAAATGGAAGAATCCTAAACTTACAGAACTGTTTGCAACATGGAAGTCTAAAAAATGAATCGTGCCGGCTGTCCAAAAAGGCAGTCGGTATATTTTTGATATTTTTTTTCAAAAGCCATTGTAATTTTATAGTAAAATATGATAAAATAAATGATACCAACTTGCATTTTGGAGGGATAGATTTTGCTGAAATTGCAAAAATGGTTCAGCTGTATTCTTGCATTGACCACAATCATAGGAGGGACTGTAACAATGGCAAATGCCGTAGGTGAAAACAATCAGGAAGTAAAATATGCCCATGTTCTCGATGAGCAGGCATATGCGGGGAACGATCTCGGAGCAGTGTATTCTCCGACTGCAACAACATTTAAAGTATGGGCACCGTCTGCATCGAATGTTGCCTTGAAGCTGTACCGCACGGGCAGTGCGGCGGAATCAGGTGCAGGGGATATCGCCACGACCATGATGGTCAAGGGAGAACAGGGAGTATGGAGCGTCACCATGGAGGGCGACCATAAAAACCAGTACTATACTTACCTTGTGACCGTGGACGGCGTGACAAGGGAAACTGCTGATGTTTATGCAAAGGCCGCCGGTGTCAACGGCAACAGAAGCATGGTGGTTGACCTTGACAGTACAGACCCTGCCGGTTGGAACAATGACCGACATATTTTCTGTGATGACCCGACGGATGCCATTGTGTGGGAAATACATATCAGGGACTTTTCTTCGGGAGAGGTGTCAGGGGTTTCCCTTAAACACAAGGGAAAATATCTGGCCTTTACCGAAAGCGGAACGACACTCGGTTCAGCGGGCGATGTGCCAACCTGCATTGACTACCTGAAACGGCTGGGCGTGACCCATGTCCAGCTTCTGCCGGTGTACGATTATGCCACCGTGGACGAAGCGGACAGTACCTCCGAGCAGTTCAACTGGGGCTATGATCCCAAAAACTACAATGTCCCCGAAGGCTCTTACTCGACCAACCCCTTTGACGGCAATGTCAGAATCAATGAATTTAAGCAAATGGTCATGGCACTGCACAAAGCAGGAATCGGTGTCATCATGGACGTGGTTTATAACCATATGTATTCTGCCGAGGGAAGCTGGTTTGACAACACGGTACCTGGTTACTACTTCCGCAAAAAGGCGGACGGGACACTCAGCGACGGTTCGGGATGCGGCAACGAAACGGCAAGCGAACACCTGATGTACCGTAAATTTATGACCGATTCCATTCTCTATTGGGTGCAGGAATACCATATTGACGGCTTCCGCTTTGACCTGATGGGAGTGCATGACGTGGAGACTATGAACGGTATCCGCAAGGCTCTTGATGAGCAGGTACCCAACGGCAAAAAGATTATCATGTATGGGGAGCCTTGGACAGGAGGAACACTGGGTACCTCTGTTGATACCTGTATCAAGTCGAATATCCGCAAGCTGGATAACCGTATCGGTGCCTTTAACGATGACTTCCGTGATGCCGTGAAAGGGCATGTGTTCAATGCACTGGAAAAGGGCTTTGTACAGGACGGCAGTGACAAGGCTTCCCTTCAGGCAAGCATTACTGCCAATACCCTGCTGAGTGCATGGTCGAACCAGCCTTCGCAGACGGTGACGTATACTTCTGCCCATGATAATTATACACTGTATGACAAACTGGTGCTGTCGGTCAAAAATGATATGTCTTACGGCGAAAGAGATGACAAGCTGGTCGATATGAACCGAATGGCGGCGGCTCTGACACTGACCTCTCAGGGGATTTCTTTCATGCAGGCAGGCGAGGAAATGGCTCGCACCAAGCAGGGGGACAGCAACAGCTACATCTCTCCCGACAGTATCAATCAGCTGGATTGGCACCGTGCCGCCGAATATGCCGATCTGGTGTCGTACTATGCAGGACTCATTGAAATACGCAAAAACTTCAAGCCGTTCCGTGATGCCACGGTGCAGTCGGCACAGCTAATCAAATTTTCTGATACCGATAAGGGTGTCATTGCCTATACACTGGAAAATACCCTCACACCCAACACCGAATGGAAATACATTGCCGTACTGGTCAATGCCAATGATACGGAAGCCTCTGCCACACTCCTGCCGCAGTCGGGCAAATCACTGCCCAAGGAATGGACGGTCATTGCCGACAGGTGTGAGGCAGGTCTGAACAGCTTGGGAACCATCACGGGAGCCGAAGTGACCCTGCCGCCCCGTTCGGCCATGATCCTGACCGACAGGGAGAGCTTTGAAAAGCTGTCGCTTCCCTCGGAAAGCTGTACGGTTAAGGTGGAATACAGGGACAGTGACAGTGGAGCCTTGCTGTCGGAACGTGCCTATAAGGGCAGGCAGGGGGAAAAATACAGCATTGCCGACTACACGGCAGGCGTGGCATATGACCTGGAGCGTGTGGAGGGCGATACGCAGGGGATATTTACCAAAGAACGGCAGACCGTTACCTACTATTACAAGAAATTTGAAGGCAATATCTGCACACTGACAGTGCGTTATCTTCAGCAGGGAGATGAATTTTTCGGCAACAGTGACAAGGAAATCCTCCCGACCGTTACACAGCATATCCGTGAGGGAGAAGAGTATGCCGCCGTTATCAAAAGTGCGGACGGCATGGAACCTGACCTTGAGAGATTTCCTGCCAATGCGGTCGGAACGGCAGGAGGAGAGGATATTACCGTTGCCTACTACTACAAGACCGCACCAAAAAACGATTTGGTCGTGCATTATTTTAGCGATACGGCAGTTCATGCCCATGTGTTCCGCCGTATCGACAGTGATACCAAAACCTATTGTGAGGAAACGATGCAGGCGGATTCCTCT
>ONUD01000020.1 GCA_900320925.1 uncultured Eubacteriales bacterium | reverse complement strand
TGTCAAGCTGTGTGTCATAAAAACTGTGCATTGCAGTCATAAACCTGTGCCTGGTGTCATAGAATGGAGATAAACGCACGGAAAGGGTGGAGATGGCGGTTTGTATTTTGTATTGAAGAGAAAGACAATCATTCTCGTGGCGTGTGCCGCATTGGTGATCGGCATGGCGGCAGTGGTGATGTCGGGAGTTTCGTCCGAAAAGACGGTTATGACAGGAACAGATGTCAACTGGGGACTGAGCTTCAACTCTCCGGATGGCATCCCCACAGGAACGGCTTCTGCCGAAAAACTCAAAGAGTACAATGCAAGATATATCGGAGATACCTCTCAAAAGAAAATTTATCTGACTTTTGACGCAGGCTATGAAAACGGCTTTACGGAACATATCCTGGATGTACTCAAACAGCATAATGTCAAAGCGGCTTTCTTTTTAGTGGGCAATTTTATCCAAACCTCTCCCGAACTGGTCAAGCGAATGGTCAATGAGGGGCATACGGTCGGCAACCATACGATGACCCATCCTGATATGTCCTCCATTGCCGATAAGGAATCGTTCCAAAAGGAGCTTTCTGACTTGGAAAAACTTTATCGGGAGACAACCGGCAAGGAAATGCTGAAAATCTACCGCCCCCCGCAGGGGAAATTCAATGAAGACAATCTGAAAATGGCACAGGAAATGGGATACGCTACTGTATTCTGGAGCCTTGCCTATGTGGACTGGTACAATGATGCACAGCCTTCCAAAGAGCAGGCTTTTGACAAACTCCTGCCCCGTATCCACAACGGTGCGGTCGTCCTTCTCCATAGTACTTCCCAAACCAACAGTGAAATATTGGACGAACTGCTCACCAAGTGGGAAGAAATGGGCTATACCCTTGCTCCACTGACCGATCTGCTCTCGTCCGGATAAAAAATCTTGGATTTTTACTTTACAATAAGGGAAAATTCCTTTATAATAGAGGCAGAATAATGATAAGGGAGATCGGATATGATACAGTTTGAAGAATTGCGGCTCCAATTGGAAGAATTGGAACCTGATATCAAGGAATTGTCCAATGCATTGGGACTGGATAAACTGAAAATGGAAATCGAACAGCTCGAACAGAGAGCCGCACAGCCCGGCTTCTGGGATGATGCCGAAAATTCACAGAAAATCCTGCAAAAAACAGGTGCTTTGAAAAATAAAGTGGAAGCTTATGATGGTCTGGTCGCCGCTTACGAGGATACCATGGCACTCATTGAGCTTGCCAACGAGGAAGAGGATCTTTCTTTGCTGGAGGAAGCACAGAGCGAACTGGAAAAGGTCAGGCAGAATCTGGAAGCACAGCGTCTGCAAACCCTGCTGACAGGAGAGTATGATGCCAAAAATGCCATCCTGACGTTCCATGCGGGAGCAGGCGGTACCGAAGCACAGGATTGGGCGGAAATGCTTTACAGAATGTATACACGCTGGGCAGAACGCCACAACTTTAAAGTGAAGGAAGTAGATTATCTGGACGGGGAAGAGGCCGGTCTGAAAAGTGCCGTGCTGCTGATAGAAGGAGAAAATGCCTACGGTTACCTCAAAAGTGAGTCGGGTGTGCATCGCCTTGTCAGAGTTTCTCCCTTTGATTCATCGGGCAGGAGACATACCTCTTTTGCTTCCTTGGAAGTTATGCCCGAAATTGACAACACCATCAATATCGAAATCCGTCCCGAAGATATCAAAATGGATGTGTACCGTGCCAGCGGTGCCGGCGGTCAGAAGGTCAACAAAACTTCTTCTGCCGTGCGTCTGACCCATATCCCGACAGGCATCGTGGTGGCTTCACAGGTGGAACGGAGCCAGTACCAGAACCGTGATGTGGCCATGACCATGCTGAAATCCAAGCTCCTTGAAATCAAGGAACGAGAACACCTTGAAAAAATTGAGGACATCAAGGGCGTGCAAAAGGAAATTGCATGGGGAGCACAGATACGTTCTTATGTATTTATGCCCTATACCATGGTCAAAGACCACCGTACCAGCTACGAAACAGGCAATATCAATGCCGTCATGGACGGTGATTTAGACGGCTTTATCAATGCCTACCTCAAGGCCGCAAGCCTGAATAAACTCCATGAGGACTTTACCGAAGAATAAACTATCCCCCTGCTGCAAAACGGCAGGGGGATTTTTGACAAGGTGGATTTCCGTGGTGCCAATGAATTATGCATTGACAAAACAACGTCAAAATAGTAAAATAGAGTATATTATTGTGTGCGGAACAAAATGTATCAAAATGAAAATGGGAGGTAATTCAATAGTGGTATCAGAATTTCATAAGAGGAACGTGCCGAAAAACGGAAAGGGAAGAGGTCTTTCCGAAAACAGGCTTTCTAAAAATGCGAAAAAAATGAAAGTGGCTGCGGAGCATCCACGCATCGCTGACCAGGAACTCGGCGGCGAAAAAATCGCATTTCCTGCCCTCTCAAGGCAGAAAACGGAAAAAATGGCTCCAAACGGTGCTGCCAGACGTAACGATTTCCAGTCAAAACGAATCTATCACAAACCCTCGGAACATTCGGTGAAAATTACTTTTTTGGGCGGATTGAATGAAATCGGAAAGAATATTACGCTGTTTGAATGTGATGACGATATGTTCCTGCTGGACTGCGGCATGGCATTCCCTGACGGGGAAATGCTGGGGGTCGATCTGGTGATTCCCGACTTTACCTACATCGAACGCAACAAGGACAAAATTAAGGGCATTGTACTGACACACGGACATGAAGATCATATCGGCTCTCTGCCGTATCTTCTCCGCAAGGTGAATTTCCCGATTTTCGGTACGCCCCTGACACTCGGTCTTGTCAGCAGCAAGCTGAAAGAGCATAATCTGCAAAGCAAGGCAAAACTGAATACCGTCAGCCCCGGGCAAAGAATCCGTTTGGGCTGTATGTCCATCGAGTTTATCCATGTGAACCATTCCATTCCTGATTCAGTGGGACTGGCAATTCATACACCTGCCGGTACGATCGTGCATACCGGCGACTTCAAAATTGACTGTACACCCACCACAGGCGGCATGATTGACCTGGCACGCTTTGCGGAACTCGGCAAACATGGCGTTCTGGCACTCATGGCGGATTCTACCAATGCCGAACGTCCCGGCTATACCATGACCGAGCAGAAGGTGGCACAGACCTTTGACCATCTCTTTAAGGAAGCGGAAAAGAACCGTATCATTATTGCCACCTTTGCTTCCAATATCGGCAGGATTCAGCAGATTTTGGACTGTGCCAAAAAATACGGCAGAAAAGTGGCTTTTTCGGGCAGGAGCATGGTCAACAATATGGCGATTGCCACAGAACTTGGCTATATCAAAGTGCCTGACGGGCTGATTATTGATATTGATATGCTGGGACACTACACCAAAGAGCAAATCGTTCTGGTAACAACGGGCAGTCAGGGAGAAACCATGTCTGCCCTCACAAGAATGGCTTACTCTGACCACAGAAAGGTGGAAGTGGGTCCTGATGACTGTATCATTATTTCTGCCAATCCCATTCCGGGCAATGAAAAGAATGTAGGAGCAGTGGTGAATGAACTGCTCAAGCACGGCTGCAAGGTTGTGTATGAATCTATGTATGAGGTACACGTTTCGGGTCATGCCTGTCAGGAGGAACTGAAAATTATTCAGGGACTGACCAAGCCAAAGTATTTTATCCCTGTCCACGGTGAGCAGAAACATTTGATCAAGCACGCCGCTCTTGCCATGCAAACAGGAATTCCTCGCTCCCGTATCTTTATCGGGGATATTGGCAATGTGGTGGAACTGAATAAGGAGTATATCAAGCAGCTTCCCAGCATTCCTGCGGGCAAAGTGCTGGTGGACGGTCTGGGCGTGGGAGACGTGGGCAGCATCGTGCTGCGTGACAGACGGCATCTTGGTCAGGACGGTCTGATTGTGGTGGTCGTCACACTGGACAGTGAGGACGGTCATGTGGTGGCAGGCCCTGATATTGTATCAAGGGGCTTTGTCTATGTGCGGGAAAGCGAACCGCTGATGGATGATGCCAGAGAAGCGGTGCTGGCGGCACTGGAGGACTGTGAGCGTCAGGGAATCCATGAGTGGGGCGTCATCAAGAATACCATCAAAGATGAGCTTTCAAAAATGCTGTACGATAAAACGAGAAGAAGTCCGATGATTCTTCCCATCATCATGGAAGTCTGAAAAAGTTGGGTGAAACAGTGTGAAAAACGGAAAGAATTGGAGCTTTATCACACCGCTGCTGCTGGTGCTGGTCATTGTCATGTTTACCATGGCAGTCATCTCCTTCTGGTGGAACAAGTGGATCTTTATCGGAGAGTTCCTGTTGTCGGTCAGTGCAGTGGTTGTGGTAGGGCTGAGTGCTTTCAAGCTGCGGAATTATGTGGCACAGGTCTTTATCAATGCCGTTCATGCCATTGATGAGGAGGGAAAAAAGAAAATTGAATCCATCAGCTGTGCGGCTGCCGTATTGGGAGAGAATCATGAAATTATTGCCGTGAACCGCCTGTTCAGGGAACTGATTTGCAGCGGCGAAAGTCCCATCGGTGCTTCCGTAGCAGACTATCTGATGAGCGAGGATCCCCACTCTGTCTTTGACGACAACGGCACGGATACCAGACGCAACAATAAATGGTATATTGCTTTCGGCGTGAAAGACAAAACGGGAGCCATTGTGTACTTTATTGACAACGATACCTATAAGACCAATGCGGATGAATACAT
>ONUD01000168.1 GCA_900320925.1 uncultured Eubacteriales bacterium | reverse complement strand
GAAGATATAGAATATTTTAGACTTCATATTGGTTATTCACATCATCATTTCGGATATGGACTTTACCTGAGAAATCGTTATTCTTATCTGCTTGATAAAGAAATGTACGGTCTGCTTGGAGACCTTTTTCGTGACGGTTTAGGTGAAAGCATCTATCATTTAATGATTCCTATGGTATTTCCTGAATTTAAGGGATACGAACAGTATATTAACAGAATAACTGATTTTTACTTTGACGATTTGAACGCAAATTATAATCTGAAGTTTGACAGGAATTTCATTGCGGATATAAAGCCTGATGAGTATTTTCTTCTTTCAGATGATTCCCCGCTGAGAGAAGAAGACTTCGATAAATGGTGGGAACAATACATGGAAGAAAACCAAAAATACGCTCTTGCAATTGCAGAACGGATATGGCAATTCGATGATTTCAAAAAAGTCGCAAGTGAATTGGGCTATTCTGACAGTGAGATAGACAAGATACATTCATTCTGCACCAAGCTGATAAAAGAGAGATTTTTATTTGTACCGTTAGAAATACTGTTCGCCAAAAATTCTACCTCTGAGTCGATAAAGGCTATGATGAGGCAAAAGAAAATAATAGAATGGCTTTTTTCTAAACACGAATCCCAATTAAAATTTCTTCCCCATTATGTTTTTGAAAACAGGGAAGTTGTTAAAAAGATGGTATCCGTCAACGGTTCATTGCTGCAACTTACTCCGAAATTTAATGCCGACTGTGAAATTGTTATGGCTGCCCTTCAAGCAACCAATTATGCTGCTGAATTTATGGATCCATCGCTTTTGGATAACCATGATATTGCCAAAATACTGCCAGAAAAAACCATAAAGGAATTGAGAGAAAAATATAGCAAGAGGTAAGTATGAACAAACAAGAAATGCAGCATAATATCGAAATTGCAAAAAAATATCTTGCAAAGTATCATCTGCTTGTTCCTGAAAATAATATTCTTCTGGAATGTCTTTTTTTACCGCCTTTCCGCTGGAACACTTATTTCATGCAGGTGTCTATGGAACACGGCGGATATGATGCTCACTGTGCCTATACGTATTATGCGGACTATTATGGTAACGGAAGCTATTCTCAGTCTTTTACCACGGTGGAAACGGCAGATAAACAACCCGCCAAAAGAGGCGATGTTATCTGTAAGTGTATAAAAACAGACGCTCAAATTATAGAGGAAATTATCCGTAGTGCAAAAGAAATTGCGGCTGACGAAATGCAAGAAGTAACAGTTATTGACGGCATATCAGCCAGTATAAGATTGTATGATAAAGGCACTATTATTAGAGAAGTTTATTTGAATGATTCCGATATACCGCCAGCGTTGCTTGATACCCTTATCTCTGTTTCCGAGGAAGTCTAATTGTATCGGGCAATCACACCCATTGGACAGCATGGTAACGGTTATCGAACAGGTCTAATATAAAAAAATTCGGTCGGCAGAAATATTTTATCAATTTGCACATAGATATTGATAAAAACAGACCAACATGATATAATAATGGGCAGTGGTGATGATATGAAGAAAAAAATACTGGTGATTGCGGCCATTTTTGCTGTTCTCACGGCAGCCGCCGTCATCCCTGCCGAACTGTTCCTGCACGGTGTGATACGTATTGATCCCTCTCCGGAACGCTATCCTGTCAGGGGCATTGACGTTTCCTCTTATCAGGGGGACATTGACTGGGAAATCCTCTCCAAGGAAAATATCCGTTTTGTCTTTATCAAGGCGACTGAGGGAAGCAGCTTTGTAGACAGATGCTTTGACAATAACTTTGCCGAAGTACAAAAGACAGACCTCAAAACAGGGGCTTACCACTTTTTCAGCTATGACAGCAGCGGAGAAGCACAGGCGGACAACTTTATCAGAACGGTTCCCGCTGTCGGACTGACACTGCCGCCTGTCATTGACTTGGAGTTTTACGGGGACAAGCAGGAAAATCCTCCCCCGCGGGAACAGGTCAGGACAGAACTGACAGCCATGCTCCAGCGACTGGAGGAACATTATGGAACAAAACCTATCATTTATGCTACGGGACGGTCTTACAGCCTGTATCTGTCGGGAGAATACGAGGCATATGATATCTGGATCAGAAATACAATTGCCGTACCGTCATTCGGTGACGGCAGACAGTGGTGCTTCTGGCAGTATACCGACAAAGCCGTGTTGAAAGGCTATCACGGTGATGAAAAATATATCGACATGAATGTGTTTCACGGAACATTGGAAGAGTTTCAGCAGTATACAACAGAAAGGATGCCGTCAAAATGAAAGTGCTTATCTCAGGGTTAGTGAATATCGAAACAACGGTCGCTGTGCAGGGCTTCCCGATCCCCTATTTCCCGATCGACTATCCCTTTTTCGGGGTGAATGCCCATGTATCGGGGGTCGGCTACAATCTTGCACGAGCTTTTTCGGCTCTGGGCGACAAAACAGAACTGATTTCTTTTCTCGGCAGCGATGATGAATCGGAACGCATACTAAAACGGCTGGAAAAGGACGGCTTCTCTACGGACGGGATTATCCGCTCTCTGAAAAACACCCCCGTTTCCGTGGTGCTGTTCGACCACACCGGCAAACGACAGATCTACTGTGACCTCAAAGATATTCAGGAGAAAAAAATCGATACCGACAGCAAAATGATTGAAAAGAAAATTGCCGATTGTGACATTGTCTGTGCGTGCAACACGGGATTCAATCGTCCCCTGATACGAAAGGCTGTGGAAATGGCAAAGCCTGTTGCCACCGATGTACATATCCTGAGCAATGCCGATGACGAATATAACCGTGACTTTATGAAACATGCAGGAATCCTTTTTTTAAGCGATGAAGGTCTGCCGTGCAGTGCCAAGGAGTTCATCCAACGGCTGGAGGACAAATATCACAGCGACATCATCGTGATCGGCATGGGATCGTCAGGTGCCATGCTGCTGGACGGAGAACGTCAGAAAATATGGGTGCTGACAGCGGCAAAATGCGGCAACGTGGTCAATACCGTTGGGGCAGGAGATGCCTTGTTCTCCGCCTTTATCCATTACTATCTCAAGGGGTTCCACTGTATTGATGCCCTCAAGCGTGCAGAGATGTTTGCCGCTATCAAAATCGGCTTCAACGGAGCTTCCGTGGGGTTCGGCTCTGAACAGGACATTGAAAATGCTTTGGAAGCCGCCGGAATTGAATGCTATGAAGTATGAGGTAATGATGTATGACATACGAAAAATGGATAGAAGTCCTCAAAACACTGGCACAGGACGAATGGGGCTACACACCTGACAGAATGGAATTTTGGAAAAAAGGGTTTACATCCGATAATCCCGAAGTGCAGACATTTATCCAAAAAAGCAATGAACGTCTGACGGGCAAAGACAGCAACACCCTGCTCAACGACCTGCTGATTCTCAGACCGAGGGAAAAAGGCAGTTTGTCTGCCTGTGACAGTATCGCTGTTGACCAGCTGTATGAAGATGTCAAAGCAAACGGCATGGATGCCGCCATCGACAAACTGCACAGAATCAAAAAAGCCTTTTCTATCGCCGACATCTCCGATTATGAGGCCATGAAAGAACAATTCATCCTCCGCCCCCTCAACTACCAGCTCCATATCAGAGAACTGAAAGGCTGTGTCTATCAAAGAGTCGGTGATTTTGCCCTTGTACTCTACCAGTTCCTCGGCGATACCGATAAAACCCTCTCCTCCCGCAAGGTGATGCGTTCGGAGCTGGCAAAATGGGGCATGGAAGAGGAGGTGGGACAGGTCATGCAAAATGCCCTTGAAAACTCAGCAAGACTGTTCCCTGCCTGTGCCTATAATAAAAATACCGACAAAGAGGTTGATCTCCTGAAAGACGACTTTACCAGAGAGGACATCACCCTTTATGGCAATCATTTCCTGATTTCCACCTTCCGTACGGTCAATGGTGCATTGGCACTGTTTTATCCCGGCGTGGTCGATAAGCTGATGGAACTGATGGGCGGCGAATTTATTGCCGTGTTCATGAATATCAATGACATTATGATTTTTGACCGCCATGATGCCAGTTCCAAACGCTATGCACGTACCTCTTCCCAATCGGATGAAATGGGCGAAATGCTCTCCAAAAGACGCTATCTTTGCAATGAGGAAGGTATCTTCGCCATGTAACAAAAGCGCCAAGCCTGTTTCATCAACAAGCTTACCGCTTTTCTGGTGACATACTCCCCCACCTATAGAGGTGGGGGCTTCTCGCTCAAGTATGGTAGCCCATACAGTATCAACGAGCTATCCCCGTGTG
>ONUD01000077.1 GCA_900320925.1 uncultured Eubacteriales bacterium | reverse complement strand
GTCTGTCCCGTACTTTTTTCCACGACTCTGGCAACTGCCAACTTTGCCAGTTCCATCGCCATGTCATTGATCCCCTTTTCCAGAAGCACGATCTTTTCTTTCAGGGCATTGACCCTTGGCACCACTCTTTTTCGGACATCAGACAGTTCCGCATATTCATTTTCCAGTTTTTCATCTGCGACGCTTCTCCGCTGTGTGTGGGGGATATAGTAGATCATAAACTGATTGCGGACGTCATTGTAGAGAAGGGGATGAAGAAGCTGGGTTTCATAGCCGCACTGCGGGCATTTCCACTGGAAGAACCGATCCTCCATCACGGCATCCCTCATATCTTCCATCACGTTCCGATTCACACTGCACAGCAGTTCTGTTGACACTGCATAGGCACACTGCGGGCAGTTGACCGTTTTACTGATTTTTTCCGCCATATCATTCACTTCCTAATGCTTTGATGATAACATACTTTCGCAAAAAGCGGAGAACGGCATGATGCCATTCTCCGCTTTTATCAATGCCATTTCGGGATGGCTTTCACTTCCTGATACATCGCTTGGTAGCTGGCATGGCGGGAGGGGACAATCTTTCCCTCTGCCAGTGCCGCCAGCACCGCACAGCCCTTTTCCACGGTATGGGAACAGCCTGTAAAACGGCACTTGTCAAGGTATTGGGCAAATTCGGGAAAGCAGTACGGGATTTTCTCCAACTCCACCATTTCATAGCGTTCGATATCCACAGTGGAAAAGCCGGGGGTATCTGCCACATAACCGCCGCCGATGGGATACAATTCGCTGTGACGAGTAGTGTGGCGTCCCCTGCCGAGCTTGCGGCTGATTTCCCCCGTAGCAATGGCCAGTTCGGGGAACAGGGAATTGAGCAGGGAAGATTTGCCGACCCCCGTATTACCCGTAAAAGCGGATACCTTTCCTTTTAGCAGGGCAAGAATGGCTTCTTTGCCCTCTCCCATTTCGATACTGTAAGACAAGGCTGTAATCCCCGCTTGGCGGTAGCATTCCAGAAGCTCTGTACAGTCGCCCAGATCGGACTTGGTAAATACCACGACAGGCTCGATGTTTTTGCTGACAGCGACAGCCGTGATTTTGTCGATAATGGACAGGTTCGGGGACGGTTCCGCCACAGAGGACACGATGAACAGTCTGTCAAGATTGGCAAGAGGAGGACGGACAAGGCAGTTTTTTCTGGGAAGTACCTCTTCCACCGTTCCCGTACCGTCCTCCGCCGTACTGATACGCACCCTGTCACCCACACAAGGACGGATTCCTTTTTTGCGGAAAGCCCCCCGTGCTTTGCACTCGTACAGCTTTTCAGCGGTTTCTACATAATAGAAGCCGCTGATTGCTTTCAGAATCATGCCGTCCATAAATCAAAGACCCAACAGAATATCATAGCCGTGTCGGATATGTTCAAAAAGCATCGGTTCTGATGACGGCTCTTCGGACGGTTCAGGCATTTCTTCCTCCTCTGATGATTCCTCCTCTTCTTCTTCAGAAGATTCCTCCTCAGACGGTTCCTCGGGAATCGGTTCAATGCTTTCGAGCTTACCGATGGCTTCCTCAAGGAGGGATCCGACATCATCGACAGATTCGGCACTGTTGATTTTTGCGGTAAAGTCATCAATGTCCGTTTGGATCTGGCTCTGGTCGTTTTCATAGTAGAGGGACATATCCAGATAGTTTTCAATGGTATAAATCGCATCCAGCTTGGCTTGTGCCAGTTCATCAATTTCAGGTTCCTCTTCGGAGTAATCAGGCGGTCCCTGTTTGACCTGATATTCCGTGTTGAGATAATCCCTTGTCACGGTCTGGTTCTTAAAGTCAAAGGTAAAGGCTTCATAACGCTTGTCGTCTACCATAACCACAACGGATTTTTGATGGTTCTTTGCTCCGTCGGGTTCCAGGTAGATGGTCTTTTTAAAGCCGGTTGCCGGGACACCGGTGACCTCTTCTGTCTGTACACCGTCCACATAGATTTTCAGGGTAATCTGTGCGTATTCGTCCTGCGGGAGGTCAACCGTCTGGTCAAGGCCTCTGACAATCTTGCTGCCGTCGCTGACCTGAATCGTCACCAGAGAACCCTTGGTAATTTTATTGCCGGCAAGGGGGTCTGTGAGGATGACCTGACCGGCGGTAATAGCACTGGCAATCGTGGAACGCTGGGTAGTAAAGCCCTGTGCTTCCAGTTCGCTTTTGGCTTCCTCATAGCTTCTGCCCGTCACATCGGGGATGGTGATTTGTTGGGGGGCAGGGCCGTCACTGACAATCAGGGTAATAATGGTACCGATTTCCTGTTCGGTTCCCTCCTGGGGGGAGCAGTTCACGACATAGCCCTTGGAGACTTCACTGCTGTTGACCCGTTTGACTTCATAGGTAAAATATTTGTTGCCGAGTTTTTCAATGGCTTCCTGTTCGAGGTAGTTTTTGACCTTCGGCACTTCGAACTTGGTACTTTTGCTGTTGATAGTGAGTTTGATGGTACCATTTTCCTTGATTTGTTTGGAGCCTGCTTCGGGATCCTGTGCCAGGATGATGTTGACAGGCTTGGTCACGTCATATTTGGCGGTAATGTCATAGCTGAACTTGTAGTCTTGGTTCTGCACGATGTCGTCATACATCTTGCCGACAAGACTCGGCACATCCACGGTTTTGACATCCGTGTTTCTGGCGAAGCTCTGTACCAGATTAAAGATGAATACGATCAGCATGACCAGCACCAGCAGTGTCACGCTCAGGGTAATCCATTTGACAGCCGCCTTAGAACGGGCAGAGGAACGCTCTTCTTCCTCGGAGTCATAGTCGTCCTCATATATGGTATCCGCCGAAGGGACAAGACGGACACTGTTGAGTGATTCCACTTCTCTGGTGGGTGCCTGGTCAACGTAGTACGTATAGTGGAATTTGGTAGAGGGATCCCTGCGGAACGTTTCGATAGCCTCCAGCATTTCGCCTGCATCGGCAAAACGCTGTTTAGGTTCTTTTCTCATGGCACGCAGGGTAATTTGCTCAATGCCCTCCGGGATCTGGTCATTCAGTTCTCTCAGGGGGGTCGGTTCATTCTGCATCTGCATGATGGCAACCGACACGGCATTGTCTGCTTCAAAGGGCAGCTTGCCGGTGAGCATCTCGTACATCATGACACCAACGGAATAAATATCCGCTTTGCCGTCTGCGGCGGCACCTCTTGCCTGTTCCGGGGCAATGTAGTGGACGGAGCCGATGGCTTTGTCGGTCATGGTACGGGTTTCGTTATTGGTAATGCGGGCAATGCCGAAATCCGTGACTTTGATCGTGCCGTCCTGGAGGAGCATGATATTCTGGGGCTTGACATCCCTGTGGACGATGCCTTTTTCATGGGCATGACGGAGTGCCTGAAGGATCTGGACGGTAAAATGCACTGCCTCTTTCCAGGGGATGACCTTTTGCTGACCGATGTACTCTTTGAGGGTAATGCCGTCAATGTATTCCATGACGATATATTGGATCCTGTCCCCGAGACTGACGTCATACACCTTGACGATATTGGGGTGGGAAAGTACGGCGATCGCCTTGGATTCATTGCGGAAGCGTCGCATAAATTCCTCATTGCCGAGAAATTCATCCTTGAGTATTTTGATGGCAACGATCTTATCGTCGATACTGTCGTATGCCTTGTAGACCATTGCCATGCCGCCGACACCAATCAGTTCACGGATCTCATAACGGCTGTCCAGTCTTTTGCCTGTGTATTTATCCATTCATTAAAGCTCCTTTCAAGGTCATCAGCCTTCGATTACGGCAACGGTGATATTATCACTGCCGCCGAGCTGTTTGGCGGCATGGATCAGCTTTGCCGTCAGTTCGCTTCCCTTGCTTGTTTTCACAAATGCAAGCAGGCTGTCCTCTGTCACATAGTTTGAAAGTCCGTCCGTGCAGATGACCAGCACAGAACCCTCCGGAAATTCCGCACGGTTATCGTCTGTTTTCAGATTCCGCCTTGTTCCCAAGGCACGGGTAATGATATTTTTCTGGGGATGGCACCTTGCCTGTTCCTCGGTGATTTGTCCCATGTCGACCAGTTCCTGCACGATGGAATGGTCCTTGGTCAGCTGTTTCACCGTGCCGTCGGAAATAAGATATGCCCTGCTGTCGCCCGCATGGACGGTATAGACCCTGCCGTCCCTGACAACAGCCGCCACCACCGTTGTTCCCATGCCTCTCAGGGAGAAATCCTCCTGTGACAGGGCATACACCTTTCCATTGGCTTCCTGCACGGCGGATGCCATCAATTCGTGCAGTTTGTCCTCATCTGTCAAGGCTTCATAGCCGTTTTGCAGTGCGGCGGCAATGGTTTCCACTGCCACACGGCTGGCCGTACAGCCCCCGTTGGCTCCCCCCATCCCGTCACAGACCACGGCCCATGCGGTTCCGTCAGGAAATATCCCTGTACGGCAGTCGTCCTGATTGGAGCTTCTCACGAGTCCTATATCACTTTCGGAGTATACTTGCATATCAATCCTCCTTTTCCGAGCGGCGTAATTGTCCGCAGGATGCATTGATGTCACTGCCGAGTGTGCGGCGTACCGTTACGGCAATGCCTGCCCTTTCCAGCACGGACATAAATTCGGTCATTCGTTCTTTTTTGCTTTTGCGGTAGCCCGTACCGCTGACGGTATTCACAGGAATCAGGTTGACATGGCACAGCATTCCTTTCAACCGCCGTGCCAGTTCCTCGGCACAGGCATGGCTGTCGTTCACGTTGTCAATCATCGCATACTCGAATGAAATACGCCGGTTGGTTGTTTCCGCATAATAACGGCACGCTTCGAGCAGTGTTTCAATCGGATATTTCCGATTCACGGGCATAGTTCGGCTTCTGATTTGGTCATTCGGGGCATGGAGGGATACCGACAATGTAAGCTGGAGTTTTTTGTCTGCCAGTTCATAGATTTTCGGCACGATCCCGCACGTGGACAGAGAGATATGTCTCATGCCGATATTCATGCCGTTTTCACTGCTGACCAGTTCCAGAAACCGCATGACATTGTCAAAATTGTCCAGCGGTTCACCCATGCCCATCAGCACCACGTTGGAGATACGGATCCCGTTGTCTTTCTGTTCGGTCTGTATCTGGGAGAGCATTTCGGAAGGGGTCAGGTTTCTGACAAAGCCGCCCTGTCCCGTGGCACAGAACGTACAGCCCATCTTGCAGCCCGCCTGCGTGGAGATACAGCTTGTATAGCCGTGGCGGTACTTCATCAGCACCGATTCCACCCTTTCCCCGTCATGGAAGGAAAATAAATATTTTCTTGTATCATCATAATCCGAAACCAATTTTTTTTCAATAGCCGCATAGGAGATATAGTACTTTTCTACAAGATTTTCCCGAAGCTTCTTGGATATATTGGTCATTTCATCAAAAGACTGCACGCCGCTGTGCAGCCACCGATAGATTTGTGCTGCCCTGTAGGCAGGTTCTCCCATAGCGGCCAATGCTTCTTTCAGTTCCCGTTCGGTCATGGATTTCATATCTTCGGGCATCTTGTCACTTCCTTCTGAAAGCACTGATAAAGAACCCGTCCGTTCCGTTGAGGTGCGGGAACAGGGTCAGTTCATTGTCATTTTCCTCCACACCTCTTTTGAGTCCGTCAGGCAGCTTCAGTGCATAGGCTTCAAATTCTTCATGTTCTTCCAGAAATTTTCTTGCATTCTCGTTGTTTTCCCAAGGGTTGAGGGTGCAGGTCGAATACACCAGAATCCCCCCGCTTTTGACAAATCCGGCACAGTGGCTCAGAATGGCATACTGCACATCCGGCAGGGTATCCAGTCCTAAATCTTCTTTGTACCGCAGTTCGGGTTTTTTTCGGATAATGCCCAGCCCCGAACACGGCACATCACACAGTACCCTGTCCGCCATGGGCAGTTCTATTTGGGAGGCATCTCCGGTCAAGGTCTGTATGATAGGGAGTCCGAGCCGCTTGGCACCGCTTTTGATGAGTCCTGCTCTTCCCTTGTACAAATCACAGGCAATGATGGTTCCTTTGTTGTCCATCATTTCCGCAAGGGTAAAACTCTTGCCGCCGGGGGCGGAACAGACATCCAGAACTGTATGTCCGGGCTTTACCTCCAGCATCTGACAGCAAAGCTGTGAAGCGGTGTCCTGCACATGGAACAAACCGTTCCGATAAGCGGAAAGATTTTCGATTGCCCCTGTATGGGTCAGTGTCAGGCAGTTTTTAACCAATGTCTCATGACAGTCTGCCGCAACACCCTCTTGTTCCAGGCTGGCTTTCAGCTCCTGCACGCTTGTCTTTAAGGGATTCACCCTGATATACACAGGCGGTTTCTCTTCCAGGGACATCAGGATGCCCTTTGCCATTTCATCACCGTAGCTTTGCCGCCACAGTTTGACGATTCGTTCGGGACACGAATAGCTGATGGAATAGAATTTGCTTTTTCCCTTTTTGGGATTGGGCAGTTTGAGGTCGCCATGCTCTGCCGCTGCACGAAGCACACCGTTGACATACCCCGCCGCACTGGCAAAACCGTTCTCACGGCAAAGCCTGACACTTTCATTCACTGCCGCCGCATCCGGCACACTGTCCATGAAAAAAATCTGGTACAGTCCCATTTTCAGCAGTACGGAAACTGCCATATCAAGCTTGTTCAGCGGGATCTCGGAATAGGCGGCAATATTATAGTCCAACAGCAGGCACCTTTCGATGACACCATAAAACAGATGGGATACAAAGCTTTTATCACGCTGGGACAGGCTGCTTTTTGACAGTGCCGTATCCAGTGCGATATTCGAGTAGGAACCGTCCCTCTCGACACGCATCAATGCTTGAAAGGCGGTTTGTCTTGATGATTCCGTCATGTTCACGCTCCTGTTAGCGAAAATTTCAGTTCCTGCTGTTTCAGTCCGTTGGCAAAATCCTGTGCGGACATTCGTTTTTTGCCTTCGGGCTGTATTTCGAGGATTTCCACAGCACCCTCTCCGCAAGCCACGACAAACGGGTGCAGGGAAAGTACCTGTCCTGCTTCACCGCTGTCCTGCCTGACAAGCGTTCTGTAGATTTTTACACGTTTTCCGTCCAAAAAGGCTGTCCCCGTCAATGCCCTGACAAGGTTATGCACCTCCTGTGCGGGCTTGGAAAAGTCAATTTTCATCCTGTCCTTGGTCAGCATTCCCACATAGGAGGAACGGCTGTCATCCTGTTTTTCGGGGTGCAGGGTTCCCTGCTCTGCGGCGTGGACTACCTTGATGAGCAGTTCTGCTCCCATTTCTGACAGTCTGTCATGCAGGGTATCAATCCCTTCGTTTTCGTCAATGGCAGTTTCCGCTTTCATCAGCATATCGCCCGTATCCAGTCCCACATCCATTAACATGGCAGTCACCCCTGTTTTTGTCCTGCCGTCCAGAAGCACCTGCTGGATAGGGGCAGCCCCCCTGTATTCCGGCAGGAGGGACGCATGAATATTCACACACCCGTACTTCGGATAGTCCAGTATCTCTTTGGGCAAAATTTTGCCATATGCCACCACCACAATCATCTCGGGAGCAAGCGTTCGGATGATGTCCAAAGCTTCCCCGTCTTTGAGGGTTTTGGGCTGATAGACAGCAATGCCGTGTTCCAAGGCACACACCTTGACAGGGGACGGTAAAAGTTGGTTGCCTCGCCTGCCTCTGGGCTTG
>ONUD01000144.1 GCA_900320925.1 uncultured Eubacteriales bacterium | reverse complement strand
CACAGGAGACCTCTCCGTCAAAAACCGTTGTCACTGCGTTGCAGGAGAAACTTTGTTTCTGTCCTCAAAATTATTGGCAATTCTTACTCTGTTTGTACGGTTTTTGCCACCTCCCCCCTCAATCAATGTACAATGTACGATGTGCAATGTGCAATGATTTTCTTTAAAAAATCAACTTTCCTTACACACAATTGCACATTGCTAATTGCACATTGATTTGACGGAGAGGTCTCCTGTGGCTGTCGGCTGCCGTCCATGTGGCGGTTGAGTAAAAAAGATTGTTTCCGAGGAAGTCTATTATATATGATATTTACTATATTTTCAAGCGGTGATGATGTCATATTTGTCAAAACCTGTATGAAAATAGCCGCCCTTCTGAGAGGAGCGGCTATTTCTTTTTATCGGATTTTGTACTTGATATTTTGACAAATTTATACTATAATAGCATGGAGAAAAATTTTTTCGGAATAAGGGAGGATCTTACATGGCTGTTGAAACAAAAGCGGAAATGCTTTCAAAGGCTCGTCAGGAAACAAGTTCATCCAAGGCTTATGACATATTGGAAAAACTGTTTGATGATGGGATATTTACCGAAATCGGGGCATTGGCAAAGTCATCGGACGGCTATGCCGAAGCGGTGGCGGCTCACGGTACGGTGAACGGTGCGGGAGTGTACGCTTATGCACAGGATACCGATACCGCAGGCGGGGCAATGTCAAAGGCTCAGGCACTCAAAATTAAAAAGCTGTATGATTTGGCACTGAAAACCGGGGAACCGATTGTCGCAGTCTATGACTCTATGGGCGGCAGGCTTTCTGAGGGCATGGATTTGCTGGCGGCATACGGGGATATTTTGCAGTATACCAACCGTCTTTCCGGTGTCGTACCGCAGATTTCCGTAGTGGTGGGCAATTGCTTTGGTACACAGGCGTTGATTGCGGCGTGTGCCGATGTGGTAGTGGTGACAGAGGGAGCAAGGCTGTCATTGGCTTCCAACGGTGAAAAAGCGTCAGCCGATGAAAATGCCCAAAGCGGTACAGCTCATCTGGTGGCAAAGGACACGGACGAAGCACTGGAACAGGTAAGGACATTGTTGGAAATGCTGCCTGCCAATAATCTTTCGGGTGCGTGTGTGGTATATGATTCCGTGGAAGCACAGGGAACACCTGATGACAGCACCTCACCGTCACAGGCAGCTTTGGCAGTTGCCGATGCGGACAGTGCCGTGGAGCTGCAAGCAGCGTTCGGCAAGGCAGTGAAAACACTTCTGGCAACAGTCAATGGTACAACAGTCGGATTGGTGGCAGCAGAGGGAGAAATTGACGGCAAGTCCGCTGCCAAAGCAGCAAGATTTGTCCGTTTCTGTGATGCATTCAGTATTCCTGTGGTCACGTTTGTAGATGCGGAAAAGTTCTGCTGTATCAAGTCAGCAGCCAAGCTGACCTCTGCTTATGCCGAAGCGACCACTGCCAAAGTGACCTTTGTGACAGGCAGTGCATATGGTTCGGTATATATTGCACTGGCAGGAACAGGTGCGGCAGCAGATATGACATTTGCTTGGCAGAATGCCTGCGTGTCGGCACTGAACCCTGAAGCAGAAGCCGTTATCATGCTTGGTGACGACTTTGGCGGCAGGCTGAAAAAATCAGGCGATCCCAAAGCGGAAAGAGCAAGAGTGGTTGCGGAATACAAAGAGGAACATCTGACAGCACTGAATGCAGCAGCTGAGGGCTATGTAGAAGATGTCATTGCTCCGGAGGAAACAAGGGATAAATTGACAGCCGTTCTGGATATGCTCGGCAGCAAGCGTGTTTCTACGCTTCCCAAAAAGCATAATAATCTTTATCTATAAACGAAAGGAACATTCTTATGAAAAACTTGAAAATTACCGTCAACGGTGTTGTCTATGATGTACAGGTAGAGGAAGCAGACGGCACAACAACTGCTGCTCCTGTTGCCGCTGCTCCCAAAAAAGCCGCACCTGCTCCTGCACCAAAGGCAGCGGTATCGGGTGAACCTGTTAAATCGCCCATGCCCGGTACGATTATCAACGTGCTTGTCAAGCCCGGTCAGGCTGTCAAAGCAGGTGATGTACTGGTGATTCTCGAAGCGATGAAAATGGAAAATGAAATCAAAGCTGCGAAGGATGCAACCGTTGTTTCGGTTGTTGTCAATAAGGGAGAATCTGTAGATACAGGTGCCGTTCTTGTGACACTCGGCTGAAAGGGGTAAATCTGCAATGGCAAAAAAAATACAAATTACCGAAACAGTCCTGCGTGATGCCCACCAGTCCCTCATTGCCACAAGAATGCCGATAGAAGATATGCTGCCGATTCTTTCAAAGTTAGATGAAGTGGGATTTTATTCGCTGGAATGTTGGGGCGGTGCCACGTTTGACTCGTGTATCCGCTTCCTGAATGAAGACCCGTGGGAAAGACTGCGTACCATCCGCCAACACTGTCCCAAAACAAAGTTGCAAATGCTGTTCAGGGGTCAGAATATGCTGGGCTACCGTCACTATGCCGATGACGTATTGGAATACTTTGTTCAGCGTTCCGTTGCCAACGGCATTGATGTCATCAGAATTTTCGATGCACTCAACGATATCAAGAATCTCCAGACTGCCATCAATGCCGCCAAGGCTGCCAAAAAGGAAAATCCCAATGTGGAAGCACAGGTGGCAATGAGCTATACAACAGGACCTGTTTTTACGACACAGTACTATGTGGACTATGCCAAGAGAATCGAACAGGCAGGGGCAGACTCTATCTGTATTAAAGACATGGCGGCTCTGCTGACACCGTACTACACAGGGGAGTTGGTAGAGGCTATCAAAAAAGCAGTCAAAATTCCTGTGCAGATTCATACGCACTATACTTCCGGACTGGCTTCCATGTGCCTGCTCAAAGGCATTGAGGCAGGTGCGGACAGAATTGATACGGCGATGTCACCGCTTGCCAACGGTACGTCCCATGCACCGACAGAATCCATGGTAGCTGCCTTGCAGGGAACAGAGTATGATACAGGTCTTGACCTTATCAAGCTTGCCGAAATCAGAGAGTACTTTATGGGACTGCGTGAGAAATATATCAAGAGCGGTCTGCTTGACCCGAAGATGCTGGCAACCGATGCCAAAGCACTCATCTATCAGGTGCCGGGCGGTATGCTGTCTAACCTTCTCAAACAGCTCAAAGATGCAGGCAAGAGTGACAAACTGACAGAAGTACTGGAAGAAGTGCCGAGAGTGCGTAAGGATGCCGGTTATCCGCCGCTGGTGACACCTACTTCCCAGATTGTCGGTACGCAGGCGGTCTTTAATATCATTCTGGGCGAGCGTTACAAGATGTGCAACGGTCAGTTCAAAGACCTTGTGGCAGGCAAGTACGGTACAACACCCGTGCCGATTGACCCTGCTTTCCGCAAGAAAATTATCGGCGACCAGAAGCCTGTGGAGTGCCGTCCGGCGGATCTCCTTGAACCGGAACTGGAGAAACTCCGTGCCGAGATTCCCCAGTGGATTGAGCAGGAGGAAGATGTTCTTACCTATGCCCAGTTCCCCGAAGTGGCACCAAAGTTCTTCAAAGCCAGACGGGACAAAAAAATCGGTATCCATCCCGATGCCGACCTGAAAAAGAAAGTCCATCCCGTATAAAAGAAAAAGAAGTCCGTTCAAAACGGACTTCTTTTTTTATCGAGGTGACAGGACTTGAACCTGCGGCATCTTGGTCCCAAACCAAGCACTCTACCAAACTGAGTTACACCTCGTCAAGAACATGAAAACATCATTACCTATGCTATTATAGGCTAAAAAGTGTCATTTGTCAAGTCTGTTTTCAAAAATCCACAGGGCAACCGCATGAAAAAGAAGAAGAAATATGTTATAATTGACCAAAGGGAGTTGGTCAATGATGAAAAAATACTTTGAAGAATT
>ONUD01000037.1 GCA_900320925.1 uncultured Eubacteriales bacterium | reverse complement strand
TATTTTGACAACAGTGCCTACAACTGGAGTCGGGTGTATGTCTATATCTACAACACGGATACGGACACTCTCAATACTTGGCCTGGTACATTGATGACCAAAAACGGCAGCCTGTATGAATTTGAAGTGCCTGCTGCCTATACCAACGGCAGAGTCCTCTTTAATTCAGGGTCGGGCGGCTCACAGTATCCTGCCCAAAACGTAGCCGGTCTGCCTTTGGGCGGTACCTCCAAACTGCTCAACGGTACCGAATGGACGGATTATGAAGAACCCGTGCCGGAGCTGGTAGGTGATTCAGCCATTTCTGCCGATACGATTGCCCTTGGCGAGACAGTGACTGTAACAGCCAATGCAACCGGCGGTACAGGAGACTATGAGTATGCCGTGCAGTACAAGAAAACTACCGATACCAAATGGACATATGCACAACGCTACAGTACCAATACGACTGTGACCATCCAGCCTGCCAAAGCAACCACTTATCAGATTCTGGTCAGTGTCATGGACGGCGACGGAACAGTGGCAGAACAGACCTTTACCGTCAATGTCACCCCTGCGGCACTCGTGAATACCTCTGTCATTGATACCAACACCGTCAGACTCGGTGAAAGCGTGACCGTGACGGCATCGGCAACAGGCGGCACTGCCCCCTATACCTATGCCGTATCCTACAAGAAAACAACGGATACCAAGTGGACAAGTGTACAGGCTTATGGTACAAACAATACCATCACCGTGACACCCAAAAAGAAAACACCTTATAAAATCAGTGTCAGAGTAAAGGACAAAAAAGGCAATATCGTGGAATCTGTATTTGATGTTACCGTGACGAATGCCGTACTCGTCAATACCTCCACCATCTCTGCTGAAACGGTGAAATGCGGCAGCAGCGTGACAGTCAACGCTTCTGCAACGGGCGGTGCTTCCTCCTATAAGTATGCGGTACTCTACAAAAAGACAACCGACACCAAGTGGACATGGGCTCAAAACTACAGTACGAACAGTACCGTAACAGTGACACCGAAAAAGGTGGCTGTTTATGAGATTTGTGTAAGAGTCAAGGATGCTGCCGGAACCATTGCGGAAGAAACCTTTACCGTACAATCTGTTAAATAAACTCAAAAAGTTCCGAAATCTTCACGGGTTTCGGAACTTTTTTCTTGCAAACGGCAGAGAATTTTTTTATAATAGTATCAACGAGCAAATCTGAAAATGGGAACGTTTGCCCGATGTTTGACATGGCAGCGAAGCGGTACCAATGGTCATATCGCTCATCGGGAAAATGAATTTGTACATTTTCACAACAACTTTGAGATTAAACGTAGAGGAGTATGTATATGGACATCAGAAAAATAGAAGCAAGTGTCATTACCGACAAGGTGAAGCAATTGTTCATGAACATGAATTATCATATCGGCAGTGATATTCTTGACGCCCTGCATCAGGCAGAAGCGTCTGAACAGTCTGCCATTGGCAAAAATGTGCTGGCACAACTCATTGAAAATCATAAAATTGCTTCTGAAGAAGAAATACCGATTTGCCAAGATACAGGAATGGCAGTGCTGTTTGTGGAGTACGGGGACAGGGTGGTCATTGAAAACGGCAGCTTTACAGAAGCTGTACAGGAAGGTGTCAGACGTGCCTACATTGACGGCTATCTGAGAAAGTCTGTTGTGGACGATCCCGTGTTCGACCGTGTGAATACAAAGGACAATACCCCTGCTATGATTTATACGGAAATCGTGCATGGCGATACCATCAGAATCTTAGGCGGCTGCAAGGGCTTTGGCAGTGAAAATATGTCTGCCATTAAGATGCTGCCGCCCTCAGCAGGACTGGAGGGTGTCAGGCAGTTTATCCTTGATACGGTAAAGTATGCAGGTCCTAATCCCTGTCCGCCCATTGTGGTGGGCGTAGGCATTGGCGGTACGTTTGAAAAGGCTGCCATGCTTGCCAAAAAAGCCACCTTGCGGCGGATTGATACCAGCCATCACGATGAACGCTATGCCGGACTCGAACAGGAACTGCTGGAAGAAATCAATACCATGGGCTTTGGTCCTGCGGGCATGGGCGGTGTGACAACGGCACTCGGTGTCAATATCGAAACCTGTCCGACACATATTGCAGGAATGCCCGTGGCAGTGAATATCTGCTGCCATGCCGCAAGACACGGAGAAACGGAAATTTGAGGTGAACAATATGAAAAAAATACAGCTTCCACTGACAGACGATACCATTGCTCAGCTTCATGCAGGGGACAGTGTTCTCCTTTCAGGAACGCTCATTACAGGCAGGGACGCTGCCCATAAGCGTTTGTTTGAATTGATAGAAAAAGGCGAGCCGCTGCCCGTTGACATCAAGGGAGAGGTTATCTATTATGTAGGCCCTGCCCCTGCCAAACCCGGTCATGCCGTAGGACCCGCAGGGCCGACCTCCAGCTACCGTATGGACAAATATACCCCTGCCCTGCTTGACAGAGGACTCAAAGGTATGATTGGCAAGGGGGCAAGAAGTCAGGAAGTCATTGATTCCATGGTCAAAAACGGAGTCGTTTATTTTGCGGCGATCGGCGGTGCAGCGGCACTGATTTCCAAAAGTATCCGCAAAATGGAAACACTTGCCTATGAGGATCTCGGCACGGAAGCCATTTACCGCTTCTATGTGGAGGATTTTCCCGCTATTGTGGCAATTGACGCACAGGGCAACAGTATCTTGGTGCAATAGGAGGATATTATGGGATACAGACCTACTGAATTTTATCAGGGATATGAAGCGGAACTGCCGACCAATGATGACATCGTGGAGGAACGTACGATTCATGCCAAGGAAATCAAAGACCGCAGGCTGCACTATACCCTTTTGCTGGCAGCCGCTTTTTCTCTTTGTATATTCGGGTGTCTACAGGGCTTTTGCCATCTGTTCATGGTGCCGCCGCTGTCACTGCCGATGTCCATCACATGGGCTCTGATAGCAGGTATCGTTTTGTCAGCGGTTCTCAGCGGCAATTTGTGGAGTAATACCACAGAAAAACGAACACGCTTCTATCTTAAACATATTCTTTTTTTGATTGCCTTCGGTATCACGGATACCATTCTGGTACTGCTCGAAAACAAGCTTCTTATTGTGATATTCACAGTACTGCTGGCAGTGGAACTGGTGGTATGCATCGTGTCCTTTACCAAGTCGGAGAGAAAGGTGTTTTTGCCGTTCATGGCTGTGACCATGCTGGTGTGTCTGATTGCAGGCATGTATCTGGTCATGTTTGTCACCAAGTATCATTTTGAATCAGCCTATTTTTACATCGTGACAGG
>ONUD01000064.1 GCA_900320925.1 uncultured Eubacteriales bacterium | reverse complement strand
GAAGGAAAAAACTCCTTCTCTGTTTTCATGAAAAAATGGAAGGCTGTAAAATTAAGCCTCTTGTCTGATAACTTCTCTGCCGTTGTACATACCGCAGTTCGGGCAAGCTCTGTGAGCGAGCTTATACTCACCGCACTCCGGACACTTTGTAAGAGCAGGAGCCTGAAGCTTCCACACTGCGGAACGTCTTGTATTCTTTCTTGCCTTAGAAGTTTTTCTCTTTGGTACTGCCATGTTTGTCAACCTCCTTGAATTAAAGTACTGAAAATCATTCTGACAGGAGCTGTTTCAGCACTGCCAATCGAGGGTCAATCTCCTTTGCTTCACAGGAACACGCACCCTCATTCAAATTTTTTCCGCACTTTGAACACAAGCCCTTACAAGATTCTTTGCAGAGGAACTTTGACGGAAGCTCCAGAAGAATATCATCTCTGAGTAAAGACACCGTATCGAGCTTATAGTCAGGTGCTTGTATATAATCGTTTCCGTCGTCCTCAGGAAGCTCGGAAACGAGAATATGGCGGAACTGGTAGGCATTTTTTTTGCTGACAGGCTGACCGCAGCGATCGCAGGGAGCACGATAGACAAACCGCACTGCCGCCTCCAGCACAATCATGCCTGCATGGTTTTCCACCGTTACAGCGGCTGTCACGGGAGTCACAAAGTTTTCCATTTCGGAAAGTACAAATTCCTCCTGCACCGATACACTCTCGTTCTCGGTCAGGAACACCTTTTTCAGGTCAAGGATCAAGCGGCTCACCTCAACAGATTTTTTTAAAACACCTTTATCTATTATAAAGACGGAAAAGCACTTTGTCAAGGGCTTTTCGGCAATTTCTTTTAATTTTTCTTCCCGTCGGGATACAGGTCATACAGGCTGCTTTTGCCGAGAATATACAAGCTCCCGTCATCGGCAAAACGCACTTTTCTGGCATCGGTGGGACATTTGACAGACGAAAGACGTTTGCCCTTGGTGTCATAGACCACTGCTTCTTCCGGTGTCAGTACTGCCACGGAATGATCTCCTGCATTCATGGAAATCACCTGCTGTTTGGTTGGGATCTCCCCTATCTGACTGCCGCTGGCATCCACTGCTGTGATTTCACATTCCCTGCCGTCAGGCGTCGGTGACAGTGCCATCAGCAGTCCTTTTTCACGGTCAAGCGTATAGTGGATCAAAAAGTCAGAATGGTAGCTGATATCCTTTTTGGAGCCTTCACGGATATTGATATAAAAGGCGGCTTTGCTTCCCACCGCAAAGGCATTGCCGTTGTCAAGATACTGGATATCGTAGAGATACATATCATCAAATTCATATCGCTGCATATAGTTGCTCTGGGAGAAATCCAGCACGTACAGCACTGACAGCAAACTGCCGTTTTTAGCAGAGAGTCCCGATACCACCGCACGGTTTCCCTCACGGCTGATGGATACCTTGTTGACATAAAAATCCACAAAGGAATAGCGGTACATTTCCTGGTGATCCTTCCGATAGACCGTCAGGCTGGCCAGATAATCCTCTTCGTCCGTCAGAATACAGTAAATCCCTTTCGGACACACATCCGCACTGAAAATTTTATGCTCTGTCATGCCCGTATGCACGACGCTCGTGCGGTCAATGATGGTATAGCCTGTTGCCCCCGCATTATAGACAATGGAATAATTGCTGTTGGTACTCAGCAGGGGATTGGCAAAGGCATGGCTGACTTCCTGATACTTGCCCGCATTGGGGTTCAGCACCACAATCGCCGTATCACTGCAATACACGGGGGCTCCGTCCATCAGGTCAAAATTTTCCGTATCCACATCCGCTCCCGAGAAGCTTGCCGGATAGCCCTCCCCCTCCGATTTGCCCAGCAGGTCATATTCCACCCAGTGAGAAATATTTTCGGGGGTCAGCTTGTCGATATTGGTCAGTGCCATCACCACGATCACCGACAGGAACACCACCAAAAAGACTTTCAGGAACTTTACCGTCAGATTGTTCGGCAGAGGCTCATTATCCTTAATCTCGTCCAGCGGGACATCCTCATAGCTGATATATTTTCTGTCACTCCCTCTTTTAGAGCTGTCTTTATAGTGCTTTCTTCCTATCTTCATATTCCGTTCCTTTCACATATCAAATCCGTCCGACTCATTCCTCATTCCTCATTGCATAAATGACCTTGTTGAGGTATAAGCCGTCAGGCGGCACTGTCACACCTGCACGGGTACGGTCAAGGGCAGCCAGTATCTGCGGCATCTCCGATGGTTCCAGCTTGCCCTGCGAAACGGCAAGAAGCGTTCCCACAATGATACGCACCATGTTGTACAGAAAGCCGTCCGCCTGTATCCTGACCGTCACCATTGCCCCTTCCCGCACAACCTCCAGAGCTGTCACGGTACGGTGGAAATCTCCCTTTTCCCTGTGGGAATCCACCGTGCAGAACGAAGTGAAGTCATGCCGTCCCAGCAAGTACCTGCCAGCCTCGTTCATTCTGTCAAGGTGCAGCGGGTACCAGTAATGCAGGGCATACCCGTCCAGAAACGGATCCCTTATCGCATCGTTCCAGATACGGTACAGATACTCCTTGCCCCTGCACGAATAGCGGGCATGGAACTCCTCCGGCACTTCTTCTGCTTTCAGTACGGCAATGCTTTTCGGAAGCCGGCTGTTGAGGGCAGGCACGAGCCTTTCACAGGGAATCCGGTGCTGCGTGCGGAAATTCAGGCAGTATTGATTGGCATGGACGCCCGCATCCGTGCGGCTGCACCCCTTGATGTCAGGCCTTTCTCCCAGAATCCATTCCAGTCCGTTCTGGAAGGTTTCCTGCACGGTTACGGCATTGTTCTGCACCTGCCAGCCGTGATAGGGCTTCCCGTCATATTTCAGTGTTACCAGTATATTTCTCATCGCTGCCACCGCTCAAAAATAGAAGTTGCACAAAACCACGCCTGTAAACACTGCCAGCGAAAACAGTCCCGCCCAAAGATCCGTCAGGGAAAAATGCAGTTGTTTCATACGGGTTCTGCCCTTGCCGCCGTTGTAGCAGCGGCACTCCATTGCCATGGCAAGGTCATTGGCACGGCGGAACGACGACACAAACAGCGGTATCAAGACAGGAATCAATGCCTTGACACGCTTCATCATGCCGCCGCTTTCCATATCTGCCCCCCGTGCTTTCTGGGCATTCATGATCTTGTCCGTTTCCTCCAGCAGCACGGGAATGAACCGCAGGGCAATGGTCATCATCATGGCGATCTCATGCACCTTGACATGGAAAAATGCCAGCGGCTTCATCAGCTTCTCCAACGCATCCGTCAAATCCGACGGCGAGGTGGTAAAGGTCAGCACGGAGCTGATCAGCACTAAGGTGGCAATGCGGATCGTCACAAAAATGGCATTGTGCAGTCCCGTGTCAGTGATTTTGATGACCCACCACTCCCACAGGACATTGCCCGTCCCGTAAAAAATATTCAGCAGACCTGTCAGAATCACGACAAACAAAATCACTTTCATACTTTTCAGATACAGCGTAAATTTCACCTTTGTCAACAGTACCACCAGCATGGAAGACAAGGTAATCAGCAGCAGTGCCATATAGTTTCTTGCCACAAAAATAAAGGCAATATAGGCAATCAAAAGAAGGATTTTGGAACGTGCATCTAAACGGTGTATCATCGAACGTCCCGGCATAAACTGTCCAAGCGTGATATCTCTGACCATCATACCCCTCCTTTTACGTTCCTAAACGATTAATCATTTCATTGAATGCCTGCTCCACGGTCAGGACACTCTCATCAACAGCAATCCCGTTTTCCTTGAGCAGCATCATCACCTTTGTCACCTGCGGCACACGCAGTCCCAAGGCTTCCAATTCCCTGCCTCTGGCAAAGACATGGCGTGCTGTATCCAGCATCACTTTTTTACCGTGGCTCATCACAAGAATCCTGTCAGCAATGCGGGCAATATCCTCCATGCTGTGCGATACCAGCAAAACGGTATTTTTCCGCACGTCATGATAGTCCTGTATCTGCGACAGCAGGGCATCTCTGCCCAGCGGATCCAATCCTGCCGTAGGTTCGTCCAAAATCAGCACATCGGGATCCATGGCAATAACACCCGCAATGGCAGCACGACGCTTTTCCCCCCCCGACAAATCAAACGGGGACTTCTCCAGCAGTTCCTTTTTCAGCCCCACAAACTCGGCTGCTTTTTTCACCTTTTTATCAATTTCCTCTTCCTCCAGTCCCATATTTTTCGGACCGAACGCAATATCTTTATAAACCGTTTCCTCAAAAAGCTGGTATTCGGGATATTGGAACACCATTCCCACTTTGAAGCGGACACTGCGTATTTTTTTAGGTTCCTCCCAAATATCTTTCTCATTCAGATAAACCGTTCCCTCTGTGGGCTTCAAAAGACCGTTGAGCATCTGCACCAAGGTCGATTTCCCCGAACCGGTGTGACCGATGATACCGACAAATTCTCCCTGTTCAATCGAAAAGCTGACACCGGAAAGTGCTGTTTTTTCAAAGGAAGTTCCCCTGCTGTATACCAACTTTAGATTTTCCGCTCTGATGACCGCCACTCAGACATCCCTTCCTTTCAGCAGTGCGACCAATGCCGCTGTACACTCTTCTTCATTCAGCACGCACTTCGGCAGTTCATAACCACAGCCTCTTAACTGGTAAATCAGCTCTGTTGCCTGCGGTACATCCAGACGGTGACGCTTCAGCATTTCCACTTCGGCAAACACCTCTCTTGGGGTTCCCTCCGTCAGCACCTTTCCTGAATCCATGACAATCACCCTGTCGGCAAGCACGGCTTCCTCCATGTAATGCGTAATCATGATGATGGTAATGCCACGCTCCCGGTTCAGCTTCTGTACGGTGGCAATCACTTCCTCCCGTCCCTGCGGGTCAAGCATGGCGGTCGGTTCGTCCAGCACGATACATTCGGGTTCCATGGCAATAATGCCTGCAATGGCAACTCTTTGTTTTTGTCCGCCCGAAAGCTTATCGGGGGAGTGCTTCCGATAGTCATACATATCCACCGCTTTCAAGGCTTCATCGACTCTTTGGCGGATTTCCTTCGGCGGCACGCCCAGATTTTCACACCCGAAGGCAACATCTTCCTCTACAATGCCTGCCACAATCTGATTATCGGGATTTTGCAGTACCAGTCCCACCTTTTTGCGTATCTCAAACAGACGGTCAT
>ONUD01000047.1 GCA_900320925.1 uncultured Eubacteriales bacterium | reverse complement strand
TGATCATTCTTGTCATAGCGGCAGTAATACTCGGAATAGTGGTGCTGTATAATCTTGGGATAATGAGCTATGTAGAGCGTTCAAGAGAGCTTGCTAATATTATGAAAAGTGCCACAAACTCAATTAACAATCTTGTAACTTCCACTAATAATATGTCTGCAAGAATCCAAAGTGGTATGAACAGACTTAATGCAAGTGCGGAATTGAGCAACTACCAGCAACAGCAAACCAACCGTGAATTGAGTTATATGAATATGATGAACACTTTGCATTTTTACAGTTAAAAAAGTCAGACCGATATAGTCGCTGAAAATGCGGTTATATCGGTCTTTTTTGTTGGAAGAGGGATAGCCATAAGGAATGATGAAAGTGTCGGGAGTTTTTCTTGACAAGGCTTGCATGATGTAATAAAATAGGAACTATCAAGGAAAGGGTGGTCACATTGAAAAAGGGGATTGCATTAGCGGTGGTAATGGGAATGTTGCTTTGCGGATGTGCGGGCAACGCTCAGAACAGTCTGCCGGATTCACAGGAAAGTGTTGTGTCCAAAGAGGAAAGCAAACTTCCGGAACCTGAAAGCAGAGATGTGTTTGCCATGGATACCTATATGGTGCTGAAAGCCTACGGCAAAAATGCAGACAAAGCTCTGGAAGAAGCCGACAAGGAAATCCAGCGGCTGGAATCTATTTTCAGCGTGAACATCGAGGACAGTGACATCGCAAAAATCAATGCCAACAGCGGCAATCCCGTGACGGTCAATGCCAGCACCAGAGCCGCTATCAACAAGGCTATCGAAGTGGGGGACATGACAGAGGGGGCATTGGATATTACCGTGTACCCGATTGTGAGAGAGTGGGGGTTTACTACAGGAGATGCCGATAATGAGCCGTACTACAAGATTCCCGATGACAGTCTGCTGGAATGGCACTTGGGCAATGTCGGCTATGACAAAATACTGGTCAATGGCAGTATCGTGACCGTGCCGACGGATTATGAAATTGATTTGGGTTCCGTGGCAAAAGGCTATGCCAGTGATGCGGCAAGGCAGATTTTGCTGGAACACGGTATTACCTCTGCACTGCTGGATCTTGGCGGGAACGTGATGACAATCGGCAAAAAGCCTGACGGTACAAAATGGTCAGTGGGAATCAAAAATCCTGTGGCAACAGACCAGCTCCTTTGCAGTCTGGAAGTGCAGGACAAGGCGGTTATCACTTCGGGTAATTATGAACGCTTCTTTGAGCAGGACGGTAAAAAATATTGGCATATCATTGACCCCAAAACAGGCTATCCTGCTGATAACGGGATTATTTCCGCCACGGTGGTGGGAGATGAGGGCTTGACGTGTGATGCCCTGTCAACGGCACTGTTTGTCATGGGTACAGAAAAGGCTGTCAAGTTCTGCAAGGAACATAAAGAGATTGATGCGGTATTGGTCACAAAGGACATGAAAGTTTATGTCACGGACGGCTTAAAAAACGGTATTGCAATGCAGGACGGACTGTCATATGAACTAATCAAGCGATGAAAAAATATATTGGTGCAATTGGAATCGGAATCATAGTGGTGGTGTGTGCAGTATGGATTTTCTTACAGGACATCCTGTCCGTGCAGGGCAGTGTGGCAGAAGTCAGGGTGGCAAATGAAGTTGTGCAGACCTTGCCCCTTGACAGGGATACCACCGTCACCATACAGGGAAAAAATGACATGACACTGGTTGTCATTGTGAGTGAGGGCAGTGTGTATGTGGAGCGTTCAGGGTGTCCCGATAAGATATGCGTGAATAAGGGGAAAATTTCCCGTGAATATGACACCATTGTGTGCCTTCCCGCACAGACCATTATCGAAATCAAAACAACATAATTTAAGCCGCTGCTTCCGAGGAAACAGCGGCTTTTTTGTCTTTAGGATTGGCGGATATTTTTTAAATCGGTACTGCGGCTGAGTTCATAGGCTTGTTGTTCAAGGGTATAGTCGGCTTTGGAAGGGTCTCTGTCGGAGTTGGCAAGCAGTTTTCTGATGAGGCAGTCTGTCAGCTTGGGATTCCTGACAAGCAGAGGGCCGATGGTATATGTCAGCAGGAAGTTGTCCTCAAGAATGAGGGATTCTTCACGGTCAAGCGTTCCTTTGTGGTTTTCAAAGCCGATAATGTCATCATCAACAAGGCTGCTTTTCAGGCAGACATCTCTGACAATACGTTCCTCCTGATAGGTGGCGGTGTAGTCAAACAGACCGAGAGCAGGCTTGCAGTTGACCGACCTGCCGAACAGTTCAATGCTGTTGCCCGTGGCAAGCAGGAAACCGCCGTTATTTTTGTATTGGGAGAGTTCTTCCTTGCAGGGCATGAGGTCATGCAGGGCAAGGTAGAGATTTTGTTCCGTACCCGAACCGATGATACAAATATCATAGTCCGCAAAGGAGAGTTTGTCGCCGTAACGCAGTCGGTCAAGCTGTACTTCTTCGCCTGTTTCACGCAGGTGAAAGGCAAGTGCCTTGCAGTTGCCGCTGTCGCCGTACAGGTTCAGCAGGTCATCGTAGAGATTGGCAATTTTTATCATACTTGATACCTCATTCTATTTCTTCCACGGAGCGGATAAATGGCTCGATATAGTCAAAATTCAGGATGCCATACACATTGCCCTTTGTCTGTTCGGCAAGGACACTGCCGGCATGGTCAAGGTTGTCCAGAAGAATGATTTTTTCCTTGGGGATACCTGCCAGCATGATACGCACCGCAAAATCATACCGATACGGTCCTGCACAGACGACTTTGTCCAGCGTATCATCATTGAGCCGTTCAAAGTGGATATCATACAGCCATGACAGGTCAAAGAAGGTATATCGCCTGCTGATTTCCCGCAGTCCCAGTACAATCGTCTTTTGGGAGCGGTCAAGGGAGGCATATTGCACGGAAAGATTGTAAGTGGCATTGTTTTCGGCTTTGCAGTTCAGGGCGGTGTAAAGACGGTCATGCTTTTGGATTGTATGATAAATTTTTTCCTGCATATGTGCTTGGCTCAAAGAAGCCGCACTGCTTTCATCAGGGATTCCTGCCGCATGGAGAACCGTGTAGGCGGCAATGATATTATACAGGTTAAATAAAATCATCTCGTTGACGGTAATGGTCTGCTGTCCGTTGACGGTCAGTTCCCCCGTGTCGGCATTGACGGAGGTAATGCGGAAATCCGGCACGTCCCTTGCAAAGTCACACTTGGGGCAGTGGAAATCACCGACACTGCCATAGTGGCGGTAAGTATATGCCAGACGGGAGTGACATTTCGGGCAGTAGTTCATGTCACGGACATCATCTGTTTCCTTGTCATAGCTGGCAAAAAAGCGGTCAATGCCAAAATAGGCAATATCCTGATGATACAGGGCAAACTGCTTTGTCACAGGGTCATCACCGTTGACAATGAGATGGACAGTTTCGCTAATGCCTTTGAGAATCTCTCCGAATACAATGTCAAAATCGCCTTGTCTGGGGGGCTGGTCACGGGTAATATTGTTGACGACAAGATAATGCGGGGTAATATATTTGGTAATGAGCTTGAGATAGCGTTCATCTACCTCAAGAACCAATGCATCTTGTTTCATTTTGCCTGAGAGGGTGCAGTGCTTCAGCACCGTGGAAGCCACACCGTTGAGCAGGTTGGAGCCTTCCAGATTATGGGCAACCGTCCTGCCGCTGTCACGCAGGGCATCGGCAATCAACCGTGTGGCAGAGCCTTTGCCGCAGCTTCCCGTGACCATTACGATCAGGGAAGGGTATTCTACAGCATTCAGATAGGTCGGAAAGCATTTCAGCACCAGTTTGCCCGGAAAACTGCTGGCATTGCGGTGGAAGAGCTTTTCGGCAAAGAAAATTGCCTTGCCGAGCAGGGTACCTAACAATCGTTTCACGTACATCAACTCCTAACGTCCCTTATCATACCATAAATCGTGTAGAATTGCAGTAAGAAATTTGATTTTTGATAAAACTATACAAAAAATAAGTTGATACGCTGTATATTTAGGTGAAAAGTATCATCAAGGAATGAAAATACCTCTTGACAAATGATACTATGTGTAGTATAGTATAATGTGAAAGGGGGTATTTGATGGATGCTCAAATCAAAAGAGGACTGCTGGATGTATGTGTGCTGGCGGCCATCAAACAGGAAGATTCCTACGGCTACCAAATTATCAAGGACATCAAGCCGTATATTGAAATCTCTGAATCCACACTGTATCCGATTCTGAGAAGACTGGAAAATGCCGCTATGCTGATGGTATACTCCGTGGAACACAACGGCAGACTCCGCAAATACTATCACATTACATCGGCCGGCTTGGACAGACTGAAAGCTTTTTCAGAAGAGTGGCAGGAATTGACGGCGATTTACCGCTATGTGACAAGGGAGGAACAACCAAATGACAAAACAGGAATTTTTAAATGAGCTGTCGGGGAAATTGCAGGGACTCCCCAAAGCCGACAGGGAAACATCTCTGGAATACTACTCGGAAATGCTCGATGACAGGATAGAGGACGGCTTGACCGAAGAACAGGCTGTCAAAG
Organism: uncultured Eubacteriales bacterium; assembly: GCA_900320925.1. Classification (GTDB taxonomy): domain Bacteria; phylum Bacillota; class Clostridia; order Oscillospirales; family Acutalibacteraceae; genus UBA1213. The sequence goes on along the minus strand of ONUD01000047.1, from coordinate 284 downwards.
CAATGGGCAGTGTCAATGACATTGCCGAGAAAATTATCCGTGAAACACCCATCGAAAAGCTGTTGGCACCTAAACGCCAATTCAGTGGGGTAGAAATTGCCTTGCTGATTATCGGTTTTCCCATCTGGCTGCCCATTCTGACAGCAGGGTTTGTGGTGGCAGTGACACTGTATCTGGTGTTGTGGGTACTGATTCTCTGTCTGTATGTGGTGGTACTGTCGTTTATCCTGTCGGGCATTGCTTCCGTAGCCGCTCTCGTGGCGAATCTGGCAGTCGGTCAGGCG
>ONUD01000022.1 GCA_900320925.1 uncultured Eubacteriales bacterium | reverse complement strand
TCGGCTGAATCATGTCAGACTGCAATTACAGTTACATAAATGTATCTGGGAACCGAACAGGAGGGGTGTATAAATGGATACAAAAGCCATCGAATATCATGTCAGAGGAATCCTGCAAGCCATCGGGGAGGATCCTGACAGGGAGGGACTTTTGGAAACACCTGCCAGAGTGGCAGGAATGTTGGAAGAGGTACTGGAGGGCATTGCCTACAGCAACCATGACATTGCACAGATGTTCGGCAAGACCTTTGACGTGCCGAACAATGACACGGTTGTCATGAAAGACATTACCGTATTCAGCTATTGCGAACATCACTTTGCCTTGATGTATGACATGAAAGTGAATGTTGCCTATATCCCGAACGGCAAAGTGCTGGGACTGAGCAAGATTGCCAGAATCTGCGACATGGCGGCAAAGCGTCTGCAATTGCAGGAACGGCTTGGCAACGATATTGCCGAAATCCTTTCGGAAGCCGCCGGTACACCGGATGTGGCTGTTGCCATCAGCGGTTCGCATAGCTGTATGACGGCGAGAGGAATTAAAAATGTATCAGCACGAACCATTACCGAAACATTTCGGGGACGGTTCAGACAAGCCCCTGACCTGAAAGCACTGGTCAGATTTTCGTAAAGGAGCAGTTCATGAAAGCATTAGTTCTTTTTAGCGGCGGCATTGACAGCACGACCTGTCTTGCTCTTGCGATACAAAAATATGGAGCCAAAGAGGTGCTTGCCCTGTCCGTCCACTATGGTCAGAAACACAGCCGTGAGCTTCAAGCGGCAGAAAGCATTGCCGCTTTCTACGGGGTTGCATGGAAAACACTGGATCTTTCCGAAATTTTTAAAGGCTCGGACTGCTCCCTGCTGCAATCCTCCGACAGGGAGGTTCCAAAAGAAAGCTACTCCCGTCAGCTTGCCGAAACGGACGGCAAGCCGGTTGCTACTTATGTGCCGTTCCGCAACGGGCTGTTTTTATCGTGTGCGGCAAGTATTGCTCTGTCCAACGGCTGCACGGAAATTTATTACGGTGCCCACAGTGACGATGCGGCAGGCAATGCCTATCCCGATTGCAGTCAGGAATTTAACGATGCCATCAACACCGCTGTGTACCTTGGCAGCGGTCAGCAGCTTCGTGTTATTGCCCCTTTCATCGGTCAGACCAAAGCACAGGTCATTGCCGTGGGACTGTCACTCCATGTCCCGTATGCCATGACATGGAGTTGCTATGAGGGAAAAGACAAGCCTTGCGGTCGTTGCGGAACGTGCCGTGACAGGATGGCGGCATTCCGTGCCAATGGAATCAATGACCCTGCATGGGAGGTGACGGCATGAGTGACTTGACACTGCTTGGCAAAAAAACAGCCTATCCCACGGATTATGCTCCCGAAGTACTGGAAACATTCCCGAACAAGCACCCTGACAATGATTATTTTGTTAAATTCAACTGTCCTGAATTTACCAGTCTTTGCCCGATTACGGGACAGCCCGATTTTGCGGCAGTTTATATTTCCTACATTCCTGACAAGGTGATGGTGGAAAGCAAATCCCTGAAATTGTACCTGTTCAGCTTCCGCAATCACGGCGACTTCCATGAGGACTGTATGAATATCATCATGAAAGATTTGATTCGTCTGATGCAGCCAAAGTATATTGAAGTGTGGGGCAAGTTTCTTCCCCGTGGGGGGATTTCCATTGACCCCTACTGCAACTACGGCAGACCCGATACCAAATGGGAACAGTTGGCTTGGGAACGCCTTTCCCATCATGACCTGTATCCTGAAACGGTCAATAACCGATAAAAAAACAGCAGTAACCACTTACTGCTGTTTTTGTTTTACAGTTGTTCCTTGATGGCTGCTAAAAGCTCCTCATAGGTTTCGTAAGCAGGCAGTTCAGGATGGTCTGCCTTAATTTTGTCGGTACTCTTGAAAAGGAAGCCCGCCTTGCTTGCCTGAATCATGCCGAGGTCGTTGTAACTGTCACCGCTGGCAATGGTATCATAACCAATGGACTGGAGAGCCTTAACGGTGGTATACTTGGAATTTTCGATTCTCATCTTGAAGCCCGTAATTTCTCCATTGTCTGCTACCTCCAGTGAATTGCAGAAAATGGTGGGATAGCCCAGCTTTGCCATCAACGGCTTGGCAAACTGTGTAAAGGTATCGCTGATAATAATGACCTGTGTCAGAGAACGAAGCTCGTCCAAAAATTCCTTGGCACCGGGGATAGGGTCGATTTTGGCAATGGTGTCCTGTATTTCTTTCAGACCCAGTCCATGCTCTTTCAGGATGCCCAGACGCCATTTCATCAGCTTGTCATAATCCGGTTCATCACGGGTGGTTCTTTTCAGTTCGGGGATACCGCTTGCCTGTGCAAATGCAATCCATATTTCGGGAACCAGTACGCCCTCTAAGTCTAAACAAACAATCTCCATTTTTCATTCTCCTTCAAAATAATTGATTCATAACCAGTCCTGTTACCAGTTTGGGATAAAAATACGTGGACTTCTGCGGCATTTTCTCCCCTGCGGCGGCAACGTCCCTGATTTCGGTCACACGGGTGGGATTCAGCAAAAAGGCACACTGTGCTTTGCCGTTCCTGACGCTCTCCACGGCTTCCTCCAGCAGTCTTGTATACGTCAGATTGATTTGTTTTGCCATGTTGTCCGCATCAATGCCGAAAATTTTCTCCAGCACCAGTGTATGCAGAACCGTCACATCCAAACCTTGAGAAGCCTTGCTCTTATCGGGCAGCAGTTCTGCCAGCACATTTTCATCCTTGAGTACCATCAGCTTGTAACCGTTTCCGCCGCTGTAAAAGGCAAAGGCCTTTTTGCCTGCTTTGTACAGTTGTCCAAGCTTGTCCTCGGCACTCTGCAAGTCCTCTTCCTCCGTGATATCAAAGTATGCCTTGCAGTCATCCAGCAGCTTGGCTTCATCGAACACGGCAAGGTCACGTACCAGACGATGGGTTGGCAGTACGACCAATCCGGGATGCTCCATGTCCACCAGCATCATCATTACATCATTCTCTCCGCCGTCACCAATGCCGTTTTCATGACAGTCGTTACGGTAGTTGAGGGCAGTTTCATAACGGTGGTGTCCGTCTGCTATGTAAAGCTTCTTGTCGGCAAAGTCACGGCAAACTGCCCTGATTTCCTCCTCGTCGGTCACGATCCACAAGCGATGTGTCACGCCCTGACCGTCTGTCAGTTCCGTGACAGGTTTTCCTTGTGAGAGCCTGTCCAGACGGGAGATAATGCGGTGTTCTTCGTCCATGTACAGGGAGTAGATCTGACTGAAATTACAGTGGGTTGCTTTCATCAGGTTCAGGCGATCCTCCTTGGCTTTGGACAGCGTTTCCTCATGGGGCAGGACAATGCCCTTGGAAAACTCCTCTAACTTCACCCTGACAATACAGCCCTTGACCTTGGCATGGATACCGTTGATAGAAAATTCTTCCTCGTAGATATAGATACCGGGCTTGTCATCTTTTTTGAGGATACCCTTGTCAAGCCACTCTTGGAGGGTTGCTCCTGCGGCGGCATAAGGCTGTTCTCCCTTTGGAAGCTCCAGACGGATAATGTTGTTGGCATTTTGCTGAAGATAGCCTTGTCTTTGCTCTTCGCTGATGATGTCATACGGCGGGCATACCAGTTCCTGGATAGAACCGGCTTTGTCGGTAAACCTCAGTGACTGAAACGGTTTGATTTCTGCCATGTTTCCTTTCTCCTTTTCCACAAATGATTACGGTTCTATTGTATTCTCAAAACCGTCTTCTGTCAACACTGCTTTTTCACCCGTGAGAAATGCCACCGAGCGTTCAATGCTGTCACGGGAATTGCCCCAGTCGGCTTCGGCATTACGGTAGTCAAACATACGGCAAAAATGGGTGATATCTTCCCTGAGTGATGCCAGATAGCCTCCTGTCAATGCAAGGGTTGCCTTGTAGAAGTCGTCATAGTTTTTTCCGAGTCCTTTCTGGTCAACATCCAGCAGCATGGTGTAATGTTCCAGACATATGTACGGCTGCTGTGCATACAGTTCCCGAAATTCAGGTTCACTCATCCACATGGCATGGACAATTCGCACCATATTTTCCATATTGTCCCTGATATCCCGACAGATAAAACAGTCTTTTGTCATGCTTTGCAGGGCGGCAAGCCGTTTTTTGTCAAACTTGCCTTTGGGATTCGTCAGCACGATTTCTTCTGCTACCCTCTGTAAGTGGCTTTCCAGTATCAGGGCATTGGAAAGACGCTTGCCGAGCTTTATCATCATCGAAAAATGCCTGTAGCAGAATCCCTCTTCATTGGTGCGGATTCTGACATTCGGCTCCATCATGGCGGAACCTGTGATATACTCTGCTTTCCGTTGTTCCAGCATATCTCTCATTCTGCACATCGGACAGCCGTCCTTTGGCATGAACACATCATTGATGGGGATACTGCAAATATTTTCCTGCATGTTGACCATCCTTTCCGAATAGAGTGGAGCTGTTTTCTGCATTCCTGATTGGCAGGATACCGCCGATGTCGTAGAGGGGAGTGTTGGTAAGGGAGTACAGGGAAATGCCGTAATTCCGTGCAAAGGAACGGATATTGTGATAGTCCCTGTGCAGGGCGATATTGCCGCTGAACGCAAGCGTGTGGGGGTCGAGCATTCCGCAGCAGCCGCCGATGAAGCCGTAGGGATAGCCGTCCAGTGCAATATCCCCTTGGGAAACGGGCAGTACATCAATGCCCTCGGCACGGCACAAGCGGATAATGGAGGGGTCGGCGGTAATGATGGCATTTTCCCCTACGACGGCACAGGCACATTTGGCATATCCTTGATTGGTGTGGAGAATGGTCATGCCCTCCGACTGCAAGACGGCAAGAATGGGACGGTAGGCCTTTTTGGTATGGCAGATGACATATCTTCCCACAATGCAGATGTTCAGCAAAGGCATTTTGGCAGTCACGGGACTGTCCAGCATATCGGCTGTCCAGAGCCTGCCGTTTCCGAGATAGCAGTTACTCATATCGGCATGGTAGGCTTCCGCTCCGTCAATCATGGGCAGACGCTTCGGTACACGGACACGAATCCCTGCTTTTTCCAGTTCGCTTTTGAAAGCAGGGCGGTAGTCCGACATGATGACTTCACACACCCTTGCTTCGGGCAGATTCGGCCGCTGCACCCATTTCACCGCATTCAGCTCCTCAATGCTTCTACAGGCTTCAAGCCTGCTGCTTTCAGGGCAGGGTACAGTCCGAACACCGCTCCCACTGCCACCGAAAACAATAACACTTCTGTCATTATATCAGTTTGCAGCACTGCCGTCAATCCCAAGATCCACGCCCCTGCACAGGATACGATGATGCCGAAAATAATCCCTGCCAATGCCCCCGTGAGGGTCAGGGCAACGGACTCTGCCAGAAATTCCATGGCAATGATTCGGCGGGAAGCACCAAGTGCTTTTTTGATGCCGATTTCTCTGGTACGCTCCGTCACGGCTGCCAGCATGACGTTCATAATGCTCAGCCCCGCCACCAACAGGGAAATAATGCCGACTGCCGTCAGGACTGACGAAAAGATACGGAGCATATGACTGATGCTTTCTTTCTGGCGAGAGAGGTTCACGAAAGTGTAAGCATCCTGTATATCGGCATTGCGGGTCATGGTTTTGATAATATTTTTGCCTGCCACTTCGTTGTCGTATTCCTCCTTGACTTTGACGGCAATCTGTGAGAAGTTGCTGCTGCCCATGTTGCTCTGCATGACGGTATAGGGAACGTAGACAAAGTTGGGAATATACGAACCCATGACATTTTGCAGGATACCGCTGCCGGTTTTGATGACTCCCACGATTTCATATTCCGCCCCTGAACCGCCATTGTTGATGAGGAGTTTTTTGCCTACCACGTTGTCGGTACCGTAGTAAGCGACAGCGAGGGTCCTGTCCACCATGCAGCAGCGGGAGCGGGAGGAAATATCTCCTGCATTCAGAAACCTGCCGTAAAGCAGTTGGAGCGAGATGACATCCTTGGCTGTCCGGTCAATGCCCCACAAGCAGATACTGCTTTTTTTGTCACGGATGTAGGCATCCGTTGCTTCAAACATCACGGGCATGGCGTATTCCACATAAGGGAGAGCCTGAATGATATCCAGTTCTTTTTCGGAAAGGCGTGCGGACTGCTTTTTGAGGCTGACGGTAATGCCGCCCATGCCCAGACCGTCAATTTCGGCAGTCAGTGCCATATTGCCGTACTGACCGATATGGCTGACAATGACAACGGCTGCCACTCCCACGGCAATGCCGCTTAACGTCAGCAAGGTTCTTGCCGTTTTCCTGAAAAGCCCCCTGATGGCATTGATGATCAGTTCCAGCATTCGGTGTTCCTCCGCTTATGGTTTCATGATAATCGCCTGACCGTCGGTGATTTCGGCATTTTTGATAATGGGGGCATTTTCCTGAATGCCCGACAGAACGGCGGCACCGTTCTGGTATTCTTTGCCGAGGGTGACGGCTATTTTTTTGGCTCTGCCCCTGACCGCAGACAGGACATAGTCCCCCTCTTCATCGGAGCGGAGATACTCATAAGGAATGACCAGTACACTTTTATCGACAGAGGTCACGATGGAGCAGTCGGCACTGTAGCCGATTCGCAGGAGATCATCCTTTTTTTCATCCAGCGTGACGGTCACGGCAATGGTAGTTTCCTTGCCGCTGAGTCCGGTTGTCTGTACGGCTTCTTCGGCAATCTTGGTGACCTTTCCGGTATAGACCTTGTCGGGGACAGCATGGAAAGTGATATTGGCCGTCTGACCGCTGCGGATGCGTGCAATATAGTTTTCACTGATGTTCACGGGGATTTCCAGTTCGTCTGTGTCCGCCAGGTGTACGACCTCTGTTCCCTTGGGGACAATATCGTCCGTATGGCAGGAAATGCCGGTAATTCTGCCTGCCGAGGGAGCGGTGACCTCCTTGACAGTGCAGTATTTTTTGGCTTCCTCGAGAACCTGCTCTTTCACGGAAAGATTGTTCAGCAGACTGCCTGCTTCGGCATACTGGGAAGCAAATTCCGCTGCATAGTACGAAAACAGAACATCTCCCTTGCTGACGCTGTCACCGTCATTGACCAACATCTCTTTGATAATGCCGAGTTCCTCGTTCTTGACAGAACTGCCCGAACGGTATTGCAGCTTTCCGGAAGATGTGACGGTGTTTTCCATATCCTGCGGCTGAAGTACCCATATCTCTGCTTCCACGGCACTGCCCCTGACCATATATCCCGATAATACGATAGCCGCACTGACGGCCAGTGTTGCCAGACATAAGTAAATATATCTCTTCATCTCTTATCACCCATTGGTATTGTTTGTCGTTGCAGGGGAATTATAAGTGTATATTTTTTCCTGACGGAAATACAAAATGTGTAAATTTATTAGACTTCTTAGGAGTGATAATAAGCGGGTCTTGGCTGTTATTCCTTTTGGTAATACACTACATTTTGATTTTTTGGATTTTGCAGGAATGTTCTTTCGTATCTTCGTCATAGTTAATACCAACCAGCAGTATATCGCCTGTATAT
>ONUD01000049.1 GCA_900320925.1 uncultured Eubacteriales bacterium | reverse complement strand
TATAAAAGATCGTTCCATTCGGGAATGAGATTATTCAGCGGACAGCCCGACATCATACCGCCTATCATCATACCTGACTGACAAAAGGGTACACCGCATTCCATACACCTTGCCGCCTGACATTTCTGCTCTTTTTCACTCAGCGGCTTGTGAAATTCATTAAAATTCTTAATGCGTTCAAGCTCGGAGGAAGCCTCCGATTCCTTTCTGTCATATTCCAAAAATCCTGTTGGTTTTCCCATGACTTTCCTCCTTATTGCTCTCCGGTGATACTGTAGAAAGCTTCTATTCTTGCTTCTTCCTCAGTAAGTCCTTTTCCTTCAAAGACGGCAATTTCTTCCATTATCATCTTATAATCCCTTGGAATGATTTTTTTGAATTTAGGCAGATAGCCTTCAAAATCCGATACGATACGCTTTGCCTTTTCCGAACCGGTAGCGGCAATATGTTCATCAAGCATAAGCCGCAGCTTCTCAGCATCCGCCTTTTCCGTGACCTCGGACGCAAGAACAAGCTCTTTATTCAGTTTCATATAAAGATCTCTGTTCTCATCAAGAACATAAGCTATACCGCCTGACATACCTGCGGCAAAATTTTTGCCTGTTCGTCCAAGAACAACCACACAGCCGCCTGTCATATATTCACAGCCATGATCTCCTACTCCCTCAACGACAGCAGTTGCACCGGAATTTCTGACACAGAAGCGTTCTCCTGCAATACCGTTTATAAACGCTTTGCCGCTTGTGGCACCGTAAAGAGCGACATTGCCGATGATGATATTATCCTCAGCCCTGAATCTGCTGCCCTTCGGAGGATAGACGATCAGCTTTCCTCCCGAAAGACCCTTGCCGAAATAGTCATTGCTGTCGCCGGCAAGTTCAAGCGTAAGTCCTTTTGGTATGAATGCACCGAAACTCTGACCGCCTGCACCGTGACATTTTACAGTGAATGTATCTTCCGGTAAGGTGTCACCGAACTGCTTTGTTATCTCAGAGCCAAAGGCAGTGCCGAGAGAACGGTCGGTATTTTTGACATCTATCTCGATTGTCTTTTTTGAACCCTTCCTGAAAGAAGCCTTGCATTTTTCTTCAATTTCCTTTTCGTCAACCGTTTCGGAAAGACGGAAATCAAAGAGGGATTTATTATCATAGGAAACATCTTCCTTCCTATCACAGCCAAGAATTGCCGAAAGGTCGATCTTCTTTTCTCTGTCGGAAAGACCTTCCCTGACTTTCAGCAAATCCGTTCTGCCCACAAGCTCGTCAAGTGTGCGGACACCGAGCCTTGACATATATTCTCTGAGTTCCTCGGCTATGAACATCATAAAGTTTACGACATATTCCGGCTTGCCCATGAATTTCTTCCTGAGTTCAGGACTCTGTGTAGCTACGCCGAAGGGGCAGGTGTCAAGATTGCATACCCTCATCATTGCACAGCCGAGAGTTACCAGCGGAGCAGTAGCAAAGCCAAATTCTTCTGCACCGAGAATGGCGGCGACTGCTACATCACGGCCTGTCATAAGCTTGCCGTCAGTTTCAATTACGACTTTGTTTCTCAGACCGTTCATCATCAGTGTCTGATGTGCTTCTGCCAGTCCAAGCTCCCACGGAAGTCCTGCATTGTGTATAGAGCTTCCTGGTGCTGCACCTGTTCCGCCGTCATAGCCGGAAATCAGTATGACTCCTGCACCGGCCTTTGCAACGCCTGCCGCAACTGTACCAACACCGCATTCAGATACGAGCTTGACGGAAATACGGGCATTTTTATTGGCGTTTTTCAGGTCATAAATAAGCTGTGCCAAATCTTCAATCGAATAAATATCATGATGCGGCGGCGGTGAGATAAGCGATACGCCGGGGGTTGAATGTCTTGTTTTTGCAATCCACGGATATACCTTTTTCCCGGGCAGATGACCGCCCTCGCCGGGCTTTGCACCCTGTGCCATTTTAATCTGTATTTCGTCGGCACTGTTCAGATATTTTGAGGTAACGCCGAAACGTCCCGATGCAACCTGTTTGATAGCGGAACAGCGGTTTTCGTCTGTTCCTTTGGTAAGCAGTCTTTCATCGCTTTCGCCGCCCTCACCGGAATTTGATTTTCCGTGAAGCTTGTTCATGGCAAGTGCCAGAGCCTCATGTGCTTCTTCTGAAATGGAGCCGTATGACATGGCACCTGTTTTAAAGCGTTTTACAATGGATTCTGCACTTTCTACTTCTTCAATCGGAACGGGTGTTTCCGCAAAGTTGAAATCAAACAGCCCTCTTATGTTCATCGTTCCCATTTCTTCTGTTATCATATGGGAGTATGATTTGAAAAGGTCGTAATTGCCTGTTCTGGCTGCCATTTGCAGAGTGTGGATGGTTTTCGGATTGTAGAGATGCTCCTCCCTGCCGCTTCTGAATTTATGCTCGCCACGGGAAAAAATTTCCGCGGTGGTTTCAAGACGCAACGGGTCAAATGCGGCAGTGTGAAGACTGTCAACCGTTTTTTCGATATCTTCAAGAGTTATGCCGCCGATACGGCTGACAGTACCCGTGAAATATTCGTCTATTACATCCTTGCCGATACCAATAGCCTCAAATATCTGGGAACCCTGATAGGACTGTATGGTTGAAATACCCATTTTGGAAGCTATTTTTACAATGCCGTGAAGAATGGCATTGTTATAATCATCCACTGCGGCATAATAGTCCTTATCCAGCAGATCTTCATGTATAAGCTCATGTATGGTTTCCTGTGCAAGATAAGGATTGATGGCACTTGCCCCGTAGCCTAAAAGGGTAGCAAAATGATGTACCGTTCTCGGTTCACCGCTTTCGAGAATGACCGCAAGAGAAGTTCTTCTCTTTGTCACAACAAGATGTCTGTGCAGGGCAGAAACAGCAAGCAACGACGGAATTGCAAGATGATTTTCGTCAACACCTCTGTCCGAGAGAATAAGAATATTGGCTCCCTCATTATATGCCTTGTCTGCTTCCAGATAAAGGCGGGTAATGGCCTTTGAAAGACGGGTATTCTTGTAATACAGTATCGGGATAACGGCAACCTTAAAGCCGCTTACCTTCATGTTTTTCAGCTTTAAGATATCGGTTGAGGTAAGTATCGGGTTATGTACCTTGATGACCTTGCAGTTTTCCGGACGTTCCTCAAGGATATTGCCGTCCTCGCCGATGTATACGGTTGTTGAAGTAACGATCTCCTCACGGATAGCGTCGATAGGCGGATTCGTGACCTGTGCAAAAAGCTGCTTGAAATAATTGAACAGTGGCTGCGGCTGCTTTGAAAGTACAGCTATGGGTGTATCTATACCCATGGAGGTAATCGGTTCACTGCCGTTTTGTGCCATCGGAAGGATATCCTTCATGATTTCTTCGTAGGTATAGCCGAAAGCCTTTTGCAGTCTTTTTCTTTCATCTCCGTGATGTTCCTCGACCTTGGTATTCGGGATACGCAAATCTTTGAGCTTTACCAGATTGCTGTCCAGCCATTCACCGTAGGGCTGACGGGAAGCATAATATTCCTTCAGTTCTTCATCATCGATTACTCTGCCTTTTACGGTATCCACAAGAAGCATTTTGCCCGGACGGAGTCTTTCCTTTGTCACGATTTTTTCCGCTGGAATCGGCAAAGCACCAACCTCTGAGGAAAGAATAAGATTGCCGTCATCGGTAATATAGTATCTTGAAGGACGCAGTCCGTTTCTGTCGAGAACGGCACCCATGATATCACCGTCAGAGAAAAGGATGGATGCGGGGCCGTCCCAAGGTTCCATCATTGTCGCATAATACTGGTAGAAATCCCTTTTTGTACGGCTCATGGTGTGGTTTCTGTCCCATGGCTCGGGAATCGTTATCATCACAGCCAACGGCAAATCCATGCCGCTCATGACAAGAAATTCAAGGGTATTATCCAGCATAGCGGAGTCTGAGCCTTCTGTATTGACAACCGGCAGAACCTTTTCTAAATCGCCTTTGAGATGCTCACTCTGCATGGTTTCTTCTCTTGCCAGCATTTTATCGGCATTGCCTTTGATTGTATTGATTTCACCATTATGCACGATCATACGGTTGGGATGGGCTCTCTGCCAGCTTGGGTTTGTATTGGTTGAAAATCTTGAATGTACCATAGCAATAGCCGATTCAAAATCCTCGTCCTGCAAGTCAAGGAAGAATCTTCTCAGATCACCCACAAGGAACATACCCTTATATACGATGGTACGGCTCGAAAGAGAAACAACATAGGTATCCTCATTGCTCTGCTCAAATTCTCTCCTTGCAACATAAAGCCGACGGTCAAAATCCAGTCCCTTTTTCACACCTTCAGGTCTTGCGATAAAGCACTGCTGTATATCAGGCATACAGTCAATTGCTCTCTGTCCGATAACAGTAGTATCGCTGGGAACTTTCCTCCAGCCGAGTATTTTAAGACCTTCCTTTTCGGCAATGATCTCAAACATCTTCTTAGCCTGATTGCGGTGGAGTTCATTCTGCGGAAAGAAGAACATTCCGACACCGTAATCTCTTTCGTTTCCTATTTCAATGCCGAGAGCAGCGGCTGTCTTTTTAAAGAAGCGGTGGGATATCTGAACCAGAATACCAACACCGTCTCCTGTTTTGCCTTCGGCATCCTTGCCGGCACGGTGTTCCAGAGTTTCAACGATGGTCAGTGCATCAGCAACAGTTTGATGGGATTGGTTGCCTTTAATATTGACAACAGCTCCTATTCCGCAGTTGTCATGCTCAAATGACGGATCGTACAGACTGTGTTCGGTCTTTGTCATAATGATCTTCCTTTCCTTTTGCAGTGGAATTTGCGTTATAGTGCATATTATATTACTGTTTTGCAGGATTGTCAAGAAGAAGTTGCAAATTTCTTAAAATTTTATTCATAAATCCATTGGATTTGCACTATGATAGAAATAGACTTTCGTTTGCTTGCAAGGAAATCAAAAAAAATTGCAAAAGGGTATTGACAAATCATTCCGAGGGTTGTATACTACGATTATCGACAGCAAAGGCGCTGTAAGCAATGAGGCTTACAGTGCCTTTTGGCATTTCGAGAACAAACAGGAAAGACAGGAGAGATCATTATGGCAAATGTAACAGAGCTTTTCGGCAGTATGGTATTTGACGACAGAAAAATGCAGGAGCGTCTGCCACGTACCACCTATAAAACGCTTAAGAAAACCGTCAAGAACGGTGAGCCGCTGGATATCAGCGTTGCCAATGCAGTAGCGAATGCAATGAAGGACTGGGCGGTGGAAATGGGCTGTACTCATTATACACACTGGTTCCAGCCGATGACAGGTGTTACCGCAGAGAAGCATGACAGCTTCATTTTCCCGACAGAGGGC
>ONUD01000050.1 GCA_900320925.1 uncultured Eubacteriales bacterium | reverse complement strand
TAAAGTGATAATAGCAAGTAACTTTGATAACAGAGGGAAAATATCTCATATAATGAAGTGACAGCGGTTTTTGACGGAGGGAGCGTGGCGGCAAAGTCGTTTCTTGTTGCCGTATCTATCATCGGGAGAGATATTTGTGCATTGATTTTGGGGAGGGATTGTGTTATGATAGAAAAAGAAACAGGGAAAGGATCGTAGGAATATGTATCAGACAAGAAGAATCGTTGTCAAGGTTGGTACCTCCACGCTGACCTATGAAAACGGCAAGGTCAATATCAGACAGATGGAAAAGCTTTGCAAGGTACTCAGCGACCTGCACAACAGCGGCAAGCAAATTATCTTGGTCAGTTCGGGTGCCATCGGTGTGGGCATGGGCAAACTGAATGTGAAAGAGCGTCCGAAAGAGACCCGTTATAAGCAGGCTCTGGCGGCCGTGGGACAATGTGAATTGATGTTCCTGTATGATAAACTGTTCGGGGAATACAACAACCATGTCGCACAGGTACTGCTGACTAAAAACGTCGTTACCAATGACCATTCCCGTCAGAATGTTGTCAATACGTTCCAGTCATTGATGGAAATGGGCATTATCCCCATTGTGAATGAAAATGATACGGTGGCTATTGATGAACTGATCGGGGACAATTTCGGGGACAATGACAATCTGTCTGCCATTGTGGCGGATTTGGTGGGGGCGGATATGCTGATTATCCTGACGGACATTGACGGACTGTATGATGCCGATCCCCGTACACATCCTGATGCCAAGCGTTTGTCAGTGGTGACACACATTGATGACCGTATCCGTGAAATGGCAGGCGGCTCCGGTTCCAACAGGGGGACGGGCGGCATGGCAACCAAGATTATTGCCGCTGCTGCCGCTACCAGTTCGGGGATTCACTGCTGTGTCATGGGCGGCCATGACCCGCATAATCTCTACCGTTTGATAGAAGGCTATCCTGTCGGAACCATGTTTCTGGCACAAGACGGAACGATTTAAGGAGGAAATTTTATGACTGTTATGGAAGAAATGGGTGCAAAAGCCAAAATTGCATCACGCTGCCTGCTCACCGCAGGCGAAACCAAAAATGATGCCCTGAAAGCCATTGCCAAGGCTCTCAGGGACAATGCAGACAAAATCATGGCTGCCAACAAAATCGACCTTGACAACGGGGTACAGAATGGTTTGTCTGCCGCACTGCTTGACCGGCTGAAGCTTGACCGGACAAGAATTGACGGAATTGCAGACGGTGTGCTGGAGGTGGCGGCACTGCCCGATCCTGTCGGCACGGTCATCTCCGGCAGTACCAGACCGAATGGCCTGCAAATTACCAAAGTCAGAGTGCCGTTGGGTGTCATCGGCATTATCTTTGAAGCAAGACCCAATGTTACAGCCGATGCAGCAGTGCTTTGCCTGAAAAGCGGCAACGCTGTGATTCTGCGGGGCGGCAAGGAGGCTATCAACTCCAACAAATGCATTACTTCTATCATGCAGGACGCCATTGCAGGTGTGGGACTTGACCGCCATGCCGTTCAGTTGGTAGAGGATACCTCCCGTCAGTCCTCCATTGAACTGATGGAACTGACCGAGTACCTCGATGTGCTGATTCCGAGGGGCGGCAAGGGACTCATTCAGGCAGTCGTCAAAAATGCCAAAGTTCCCGTCATTGAAACAGGTGCAGGCAACTGTCATGTGTATGTAGACGAGAGTGCGGATATCGACATGGCGGCGAATATTATCTACAATGCCAAAACCTCCCGTCCGTCCGTGTGCAATGCCATCGAAACCATTCTCGTGCATGAAGCGGCTGCGGAAAAAGCCCTGCCCGTGATCAAGGCAAGGCTCGATGAAAAGCAGGTGGAACTGCGGGGCTGTGAAAAAACACGGGCGATTCTCGGTGACAGCATTGTTCCTGCCACTGAAAGCGACTGGGAAACAGAATACGGGGATTATATCTTGGCCGTTAAGGTCGTGGCTTCGCTGGAGGAAGCCACAGAACATATTGCCCGTTATTCCACGGGTCACAGCGAATGTATTGTGACTCAAAATTATCAGAATGCCAAACGCTTTACGGCAACGGTGGATTCTGCGGCGGTCTATGTCAATGCCTCCACCCGTTTCACGGACGGCGGTATGTTCGGGCTTGGGGCAGAGATCGGTATTTCGACCCAGAAACTCCATGCAAGAGGGCCGATGGGACTGAATGAACTGACCTCCATGAAGTTCATTATCGAGGGCGACGGGCAGATCAGATGACCAGATAGAACAGTGCCAACAGCAGGCTGTTGTCTGTCTTTTCGTCCATCAGCAGCAGAATCAGGGCAAGAATCAATGTTCTTTCCTTATCTTTCATCAGTGTTTCCAACAAACCACCCTTTTCGGGCGGTTTTTGTGGCTGTTCCATGCCGAAATCCTCTTTTCGGGGGGGAGGCTCTGGCTGGCGTACTGCTCTGGCACGGCTCTGCATCTCCTCGGCACGCTTGACTGCCTCCTCCTGCATTTTCCGCATTTCACTGTCGGTCATTCCTTCACCGTCCTATCCGAATAAACTGATGCCCGACTCCTTCAGGAGCGGCAGCATTTTCATCAGTCCCAGCATTCTGATTGCTCCGTCTACCCGTTTGGCACGTTCCTCCTTGAGAAACGGCTTCAATGCCCGAAGCAGCCTTGTGCTGTCATCGTCCCCGCCTGCGGATTGCAGGAGTGGTGCAATCTTCATGACGGTGCCGAGCATACTCGGGTCAAGTGACGGCACTTCCGGCTTTGGTTCTGCGGCAGGCGGCTTCTCCCCAAGCATTCCCGCAAGCCCTTTTATCTGCTCCATCATTCCGGGATCGCTCAGCAGTTCATTGATCTTGCGGGACAGATCCTCCATGGTTTATTTCTCCCCCATCAGCTTTTTCAAAAGAGCCTGTGCCTGCGGTGTTTTGAGAATTTCCTCTGTTTTTGCCTTGTCGGAAAGGATACTCTTCACGTGTTGTTGCTGTTCGGCAGACAGTTTGCTGAACAGCTTTTCGGTACTCTCTTTGTCCATGTTGTCCACCACCTTATACTTTCATGTTATGCAGGAGGAATGTCAAATATGAAACTTATTGCCTTTTCCGATTCACACGGTGACCATATGCCCATGCTTGCCGCCCTGAAAAAGCATCCCAAAACCGAAGTTGTCATCTTCTGCGGTGACGGCCACCATGATATCCGGGAAGTGCAGAAAGCCTTTCCCGACAAACTGTACCTCACCGTCAAGGGCAATTGCGACTGGTACTGTGAGTTTGCGTCCGTGCAGACCATCACCCTTTGCGGCAAAAAGCTGCTCATTACCCACGGCCATCTCCAGCGTGTCAAGGAAACCATGATGCGGCTTGCCTATCTCGGCCATCAGGAACATGCCGATATCGTTGTGTTCGGGCATACCCATGATCAGGTCACGTTCCTTGACAGCAAAATGCTCATGGTCAACCCCGGTTCTATCGGCTACAACGGTCAATACAGTACCATTGACATTGAGGAAAATACCGGCAAGATTACCGTGTATGAGTTTCCCAACAGCAAGTACGGACCGGTTACGGTAGTATAATATGCCGGTTCCCGCTTTTTGTGCATATAGAGAAAAACTGTGTAAGTTAGTGATTTTCTGAACTTACACAGTTTGTTTTTTTTATTTTGTCAACGGAGAGCAGAGTAGCCAAAGCTGTTAACGATAGCTTCCAGTTTTTCGTTGCCGGCACACAGCGGACAGCGATTAGGTTTGTAGCTGTTGTAATCGCCAAGGTCATTGGGGTCGAAAATCGAGTAAACAGGATGCTCGTCACATTCGTCTACGGTTGCAAAAATAGCAGACACTCCCACTACCTGACCTTTATAATAGTTCACGGCATCAATAGCGGCCAAGGCACTTTTTCCTGTTGTGACAGAAGCGGCAAGAATCAGTACATGCTTCCCCTGCACCATGGGGATTAAGTTGTCACGGAACATCATTTGACCGCCTGAAATAAATTCGGGAGAGATGACATAGATTGTCTGGTGAGCATTCATGTTGACATAATCGTCCTTAGTCAGTTCATCGGCAATACACGTTCCGATGACCTCCATGCCATCAATACAGAGAATGGTATCCACAATGGTATTGGTCTGATAGTGATGCACCAGTTCCTTGGCCACAGCTCTTGCTTCGGAAAGACGGGTTTTTTGGGTTGTAACGTCGATAAAATAATTGGTATGACTGTGCATTGTAGCGAAGTGTCCTTTCTGGACTCTCAGGAACACATCCTTGTTTTTGGTTCGGATTTTAGATTCTGTTGCCATATTTTTCACCTCATATTGAAAAAAATTATTCTGCATTACTATATTACCCTATTTTTCCGAATAAATCAAGAGTGAATTTGCAAAGGGGACGTTTGCTCAAGGGTACGTTTTCATTTATGGGGTCTTTTCAATCGGCAAGAAATCGGTGCAGGAACGGTTGGAAATATTCGCTCCATGCGGATTCATGGTGCATCATATCAGGGTCGGTCACGAGTTCCATCTGCTCTGAGGGATAGAATGCTTTCAGCATCTCATAGAGCTGTTCCATTCCCTCGCAGATTTGCTGTTCCTTTTCCTCGGCACCGCCTGCATAGAAGTAGAGGAACGGAAGTTGTTCTTTGCCGGCTGTTTTGTCTTTCATCCATTTGACAATATCCTCTTCGGTGTAGTACATACTGAACGGAACCGGAGAAAATACCCCTGCCGCAGAGAATTTGTCAGGATAGTTCATTGCCATGTAAAAGGATTCCATGCCGCCGGAGGAACTGCCGCAGAAAGCCGTATATTCTCTGCCCGTTTTCACGGGAAACTGCTTTTCGATTTCCGGCATGACCGTGTTGACCACAAACTCCCCGAACGCTTCTCCACGGGGCTTGAACATCGCCCACAGAGCCTTTTCCTGCTCGGTCAGGGCTTCCTCAGGAGGAACTATCATTTCTCCGACAGTGGCAGGTGTCAGGTCATTGGCACGCTCCAGCGGTTCGCCGTCATTATGGATCCCGACAATAATGGCTCCTTTACTGCCGCTTTCCTGTTCTTCTCTGACGGCTTCACGGGTGTACCAGCAGCCGAACTGCACAATGTCATCATTGAACAGGTTCTGTCCGTCCGTCATGTAGATCACAGGCAGGGTGTCTCCCTCTTCATGGGCGGGAACATAGACTCGCACCTTTTTGTCTTTGTCAAGATAGGGCAGGGTTATTTCTGTCAGTGTTTCTTCCATCATGGTAGTTCCTCCTTGAATGTCTTTAGTCAGTTGATGGAGCAGCGGCAAAACATCTGTCACCGTGCTGCTGGAAAAAAAGATGGTCGTTTTGGTATCGGGGTCAATATAATCGACTGCCCCATAGCGGCCAATCGTTCCCCCGTGGCCGATACCGCCCGCCAAATCCGTGATGATGCCAAATCCATAGTTCTGGGTATCGGAATAGTTGGTTGTCATTGCCTTGAAGCTGTCTTGTGAAATCACCTTGCCGCTGACAAGACCGTTGAGCCAGCGTGTCATATCCTCTGCCGTGGCAATGATGTCACCTGCTCCCTTGGTCAGTCCCGGTTCAAGGTCAATGTTCTCATAGGAAGCACCGCCTGCCGTCATTTCGGCAATCGAGCCTGTGTGGTTCATGCCCAGCGGTGTCAAAAACTGCTCTCTCAGGAAGTCAATGTATTTCTGTCCGCTCACCTGCTCCACAATATTGCCCAGCAGGAAGTAATTAGTGTTGGAATAGCGGAAGCTGCTGTCGGGGGCAAAGTCAAGTGGCTGTTGAAACAACCATTCCTTGAGGATAGCGGTATTTTCTTCATCGGTCTTATCAACGGATATGCGTTCTCTAAGACTTTCTTCAAAGTTGGGAATCCCCGACCGCATGGAAAGCATTTGTTGGAGGGTAATCTTTTTCCCCTCCGCATAGGCGGGAAAATACTTGTCCAGCGTGTCGTCAATGCGGAGCTTCCCCTGTTCCTGCAAGCACAGGACAGCGGCGGCACAGAACTGTTTGGACACAGAACCGATTGGCATGGGAGTAGCAAGGGTATAGTCATCTCCGCCGACATAAGAAGCCAGTACCGTTCCATTTCTGGCGGCATACATGACCCCTTCAAAATCGTATTGTTCCATAGTCTGGTTGACTGTTTCCTGCACATCATGGGATTCTTCCTCCTGCAAAGGGGCAGATACGGTTTCCTGCAGCGGTACAGCAGATTCCTTGCTGACTTCGGCAGTCTCCGATGAACAGGCGGCAGATGTACAGAGTACGAGTGAGGATAAAAGCAAAACAATCCATTTTTTCATGATGGTTTTCTCCATTCATTTTTGATTTGTCCTGCCTTTATTGTAAACTCCTCCTTGATAAAATGCAATCAAGGCTTTTGGTATTCTTGCAACAATAGCAATATCTTATCAACGGAGTGTTTAAAAAAACGGCTTTGTCCGTTTGTATTCTCCCAAAAAGGGACGCAGATTCTTTTTGGCAATCTCATCGGCAAAACACAGAAGCGGTACTGCAAAGCTTTCCCTGCGGAACGTATAGGAATTGATTTCTCCTTCCGTGGTGGCAATCACACCGCACGTGGCAAGATTGTTCCGGCAAAGAAGCTCCATACAGCGGTCTACCTCTTTTTGGTCAAGACCCGTATTCTGACTGATTAGAGATGTTGCAATGGCTACGTTGGGCAGAGAATAAATATAAAGAATGATACGCAACAGCTTTTCGTCTGCAAAAATGGCAAATACCTGCCGCAGTTCCTCCATATCCGACAACTGCTCTTTTAAACTGCCCTGCGGTTCCAGCATTAAAAAGAAATGCTGGAGATCAGGAGAAATTCTTGCATTGGCGATTCCGCTGTCATGAATCACCTTGGCAAAATAGTCCAGTTTTTTGTCATTGATGATGGCAGAATCCCCGATAAATTTCTGCATGAAATCATCAATGATGGAAATGTTGCCGACCAGTCCCATCTCGATTGCCCAGCAAATCATGAATGCATAGCGATAAGCCTCTTGCTGGGACATCTGACTCAAACGGCGTGCCAGTGTCAGTGCCATGCTCTGCTGTTCCTGACCGAACAGGGCATCAATACTGACATCAAGGACTTTGGACAAAGCCGGCAGTATCTCTGCATCCGGCGTACCGCCCCGTTCCCATCTGGATACCGCCTGTGTCGTAACACCCACTAACTGCCCAAGCTGTTCCTGCGTGATCCCTTTCTCAACACGGTATTTTTTGATTTGCTCTCCTATCACGCTCATTTTCTCAATCCTCCGTTGTATTCCTGCTCTTTATTATACATACAATGACAGAAATTTGCAAGGGGATAGCAAAATAATACAAAATTTTGAAAAGATGTTGCAAAATTACAGATAAATTGTTATAATATGCATAACGAACTATCTATATGAGGAGGGTCACTATGCTCAAAGATTTTGAAACAAAAAAACGGGAGGACAAAGAATCTCTCAATACGGAAATCAAGGAACTGCAATCCCGACTGCTCGGACAACAACAGCTTTTGATGAAAGAAAAACTGCCTGTGATTGTTCTCATCGAGGGCTGGGCGGCGGCAGGAAAGGGAAGTCTTATCAAAGAGCTTATCAGTGAACTTGACCCGAGATTCTACCATGTTGTTTCTCCGACCGTGTTGCCCGAAGCAGAAGAACGGTACCCTTTTTTGTACCAGTACATGAAGGCCATTCCTGTCAATGGCAAAGTGGTGTTTCTTGATTCGGGATGGATGGAAAACGTGGTACGCAAGTATCTGCGGCATGAAGTGACAAAAGAAGAGTACCGCAGTCGGGTACGGGAAATCAATGAATGGGAACGTCAGCTCCGTGACGGGGGCTATGTGATCTTGAAAGTCTTTCTCCATATCGGCAAACAAAAGCAATTTGAACGGTTACAGCAGTTGGTGGAGGATCCGAAAACCGAGTGGAGGGTCAGTCAGGAGGATCTCTGGCAGCATAAAGAATATAAACGCTTCATGGAAGCCTATGATGACTGTATGGAAAAAACCGGCAATACCATTGGCTGGCATGTACTGGACGGCAGCAACCGCAGAACGGCAATTCGTGATGCCCTGAAGCTGCTGGTGCAGAGAATTGACATTGCCGTGCGTGAGGGCAGATATGAGGGTACCACCTTTACAGAGGACTTCCCTCTCAAAGAAATGCCCAAACTTGCCGAAGTAGATCTTTCGGTGTCCATGGAGGATGAGGAGTACAAGAAAGAACTCAAAAAACTGCAAACTCGCTTGGGAGAGCTGCATAATATGCTCTATCGGAAAAAAATTCCTGTTATTTTATGCTATGAGGGCTGGGATGCCGCAGGAAAGGGCGGCAATATCCGTCGGCTGACGTATGCCCTTGACCCGCGGGGATTTGATGTACACCCGATTGCTTCACCCCTGCCTCATGAACTCAACAGGCATTATCTCTGGCGGTTCTGGACAAAACTGCCCAAAACGGGACATATCTGCATTTTTGACAGAACCTGGTACGGCAGAGTGATGGTCGAACGTCTGGAGGGCTTCTGCACGGAAAACGAATGGCACAGAGCTTACCATGAAATCAATGAATTTGAACGTATGCTGACAGACTGGGGGGCTGTAGTGCTGAAATTCTGGATTCATATCGACCAGGATGTACAGCTCCAACGCTTTACCGACCGTGAAAACACCCCCGAAAAGCAGTGGAAAATTACCGATGAGGACTGGCGGAACAGGGAAAAATGGGACGAATATGAGGTGGCAGTGAACGAACTGCTGCAACAAACCAGTACGAAAAATGCTCCTTGGTACATTATTGAATCTAATGATAAAAAATATGCCCGTATCAAGACATTGAAAATTATTGTGAAGGCAATGGAAAAGGCTTGCGAAAGGCATTTTAAACAAATGATGGAATAATCGAAAAGAAGCGGGAATTTTGGGATTCCTGCTTCTTTTTTGTATGGATTCTATCAAGATATGAAGAAAAAATTATTCATTTTGATGGAGAAAAAATATGTACAATGAAAGGTCATTATTGTATAGGTTGTATAAATATATTTCCTTTAGATTATATTGAGTTGTCAAAATGCTCATTTAATTCTGTTTTATTGACTTTTGCGGAATATTGTGTTACTATATATAACGAAAAGGATATGTATTGGAATGATGGGAGGGAAGCAGAATGAAAAAAATCGGGATGGTTTTGCTGTGTATTTTCCTGCTGTGGGGTGCATTGCCCGCCAATGCCGCAGGAAATGATTACAGTATCGTGATTCACAATGCGGTGAAAAACTGTACCTACCAAGCCTATAAAATCTTTGATTATGGCGTCGATCCCGCCAGCGGAGCATATGGATACACCATCCGCACGGATTCCGAATGGCTCGGAGCGTTCGGGAACGGCAGTCATACAGCGGCATTTGTCTCACAAGGATTGGAGTTCTCTTTGTCGGAGGATGGGACCTATTATATTGTCCGGGAGGGAAGCGGATTTGACCCTGAAGAATTGGCAGGTTTTCTCAGAAACCATATTCCTTCCCATGCTCCCCATGTCAGTGAAACGGCATCAGGGGATTCTGTTGCAATCCAAAGCGGAGAATCAGGATATTATTTTGTGACTACCACACTGGGGTCGCTTTGTTCTCTGAATACAACGGTGCCTGTTGCTGTGATACAGGAGAAAAATCGGATTCCCCATATCGACAAAAAAATCTTTGCTTCCGATGAGGGCAGATATGCCGTGAAAACATCTGCCAATGTCGGAGATACTGTGCTTTTTCTGACAACATTGACCCATCTTTCTTTGGGACAAGGCGATGTGATACTTTATGACGAAATGAGTGATAATTTGTCGCTCATTTTGGACAGCCTGCAAGTGACCAATGGAGAGCAGGAGGTGACATCCCCTGATTATACGGTCAAGGCTCCTGACGGAACGGCTGCTTTTACCGTGACTTTCCGCCAAGAGTATCTGCAATCGCTCGAGCAGGAGGATGTACTGACGGTCAGCTATGCCGCCAGACTAAACGAAACGGCTTTCGGAGAAAGTGTCAATACCGCCCGTTTGCAATATGACGGGGTATTTTCCGAATGGGTTTCGGCAAGTGTGGAAAATTACAGTATGGATATTGTGAAGATCAATGAAGCAAAAACGATTGTGCAAGGTGCATCGTTTTTGCTTTATGATTCTTTGACGGGAGGGAATGTCATCCCCGTGGTAAAGCTGTCGGAGGGGGAGTACCGCCCCGCTGTGGACGGTGAACAGGGGGAAGTGATTACCGCCGGAAAAGCGACCGTGCATGGTCTGGGCAAACAAATACTGTACCTGGAAGAGGTGACGGCACCAAACGGCTACAGCAAATTGACACAAAGAGCAGCCATTGCCGTGCAGGGGGATATGGAGGCGGAAACAGAGGAACAAACCTATCTCAGCGGCGGTGCGGCAGTAGTGAACCGTGTTTCAGGCTCGCTTCTTCCCGCAGCGGGCGGTGTCGGCGTGACGTTCTTGACGGTGACAGGACTGGGCATCATTGCCATTTCGGTGGTGATGTTTGTCAGAAAGAGCAGACGGGTGGAATATGAAAAAGAGTAGGTGGGTCTGGATACTGGTATTTCTTGCAGGAGCAGGAATGGTGGCGTATCCGTATCTTGCCGAGTATTGGAACAGTCTTGCCCGTTCGGAGGTCATCGTGCATTATAACAGGCTGTCGGAGCAGGCGGACAGTCAGGTGTTGGAAAGAGCAAGACAGTATAACCAACAGCTTTTCCGAAGCGGTCAGACGGGAGAGGATTATGACCGTCAGCTCAATATAGATAGTCAGGGCATGATGGGGTATGTCACGATCCCCAAAATCCATTGTGATCTTCCGGTGTTCCATTCCACCGAGGAAGCCGTTATGCAAAATTCCGTAGGGCATCTCAAACAAAGTTCCCTGCCCGTCGGCGGAGAAAGTACCCACAGTGTCCTGTCGGCACACAGGGGAGCCTTGTCCTCACGGCTGTCTACGGATTTGGATCGGCTGGAAACAGGCGATATCTTCATGCTCACGGTGCTGGATGAAACGCTGGTGTACGAGATTGATCGAATCATCACTGTCCTGCCCGAACAGACTGACGCCCTTGCCATTGAAAAAGGAAAGGATCTCTGTACACTGGTTACGTGTACGCCCTTTGGCATCAATACTCACCGGCTGCTTGTCAGAGGTCATAGAGTCCCCGAAATGCCCGAACAAAAGAAAGAAGAAAGAACGGTCATACTGCTGTTGGCAGCCATATTGCCTGTTGCTGTCTGTCTGGCGGCGGTGACCGCAGTAAGGAAGCATTCCCGTTTGGAAAGGAGATGAGAACTTTGTCAGTAAGGACACTACATTTCTGGAGATGGATAGCATGGGTGCTGGCATTGATGTTGTTGTTCAACAGTGGCAGCAATGCATATCAGGCAGCTTCCGTGTCCGAGAAGCCTGCCGCTGTTCAGGCATTTCTGCCGGATGAGGAGTTGGGAGAATTGACGGATGTTGTGGGAGAAATCGCCGTGGCAGCCGTGACAAAGCGTGCCGCTGTCCTGAAACAGCAGCCGACAGAATCCGACTGGTCCATTACCGCCTACTATGTCAACGAGGATGACCAGCACCATGTGGAAAAAACAGACAACTTTTCTTTGAAATATCAGGTGGAAATGCAGATCGACCGCTATATCCCTCCGTTCGGACTGCGGATTGTCATTCCTGCGGGGCTGATGGTGCGGCGTGACAACAACGGTCATGAAAGCGGCAGCGGCCCTTATCCTGTCATGGCAAACGATATTGCCGTACCGATGGGAACACCGGATGCTCCCGTGGCCAGCAAGACACTTTGCTTCAACTACTATATTGACGATGACGGCAATTATGTCTTTTTTAACTATGACACCGTGCAGACGGGTACCAATGCCGCCTTTCAGGTATTATACAAGAATCTCGACATTATGGAACTGGTCGACAACAGCAGCTGGAACTTGCAGGGGTATGCCGTTCTGGGAGAGGAAACAAAACAGCTTCCTGCCCTGACAGGACATATTGATACCCATGTCCAACTCGGCAATGTTCAGAAACTGCCCAAACACATTCCCGATAAAAACTATGGCCCTGAACTGTATACCAGAAATCAGGTGGCGGCCTATGCCAAATATTGCCTGGTGCATGAACTGACAGGAGAATGGCTGGATTTTTCGCATTACGGCTATCTGGCATGGGAGGTCAATGTCAATGCCTCTGCCAATCAGCCGTACCATATCCGTCTTTCCGACACCCTGAATGTGTCGGGAGCACAGATTGTCGGTTTCAGCCATGCGGTGACACCTCTGGGAAACGGAGAATATGAACTGGTACATGATGCAAAAGAACGGACGTATTCCGACAAAGTGACAGTTGTTGTCCGCTATCCGTTTTCACAGATCCGAAATACAGACAGTACCTATCGAACCATTGACAATGCGGTAGCTGTCGCACTCGAACCGGCGGATCATCAGGATCCTGTCCAGACGAAAACGGATACTGCCAGTTATGTGTATGAGGACTATGTGTGGGAGTACCACGGCAAGGGCAGTCATCTTTCCAAAACCAGTGCCGGAGAGTAT
>ONUD01000261.1 GCA_900320925.1 uncultured Eubacteriales bacterium | reverse complement strand
GTAACTTTGATAACAGAGGGAAAATATCTCATGTAATGAAGTGACAGCGGTTTTTGACGGAGGGAGCGTGGCGGCAAGAAAGTTTCCGTTGCCATGTCAAACATCGGGCAGATTCGCTCATTGATAGTTGAAAATATACAAAATCAGTGGTATAATGTGGAAGAAAGCAGGTGAATCGGATGATAGGAGAACAAATCAAAAAACTCCGTGTCAAAAGAGGAATGACACAGGAAAAATTGGGACAATTGATTGGCGTGACCATGCAGGCAGTTTCTAAATGGGAACGAGGCGGTGTGCCGGATGCAGAGATCGTGCCGAGAATTGCGGATGTGTTTGGGGTGTCCATTGACGTGCTGTACGGCCGTACCTCCATCCAAAGTATAGAAGAATCCATCATGGAAGAACTGTCGTTACTGGACGATGAGGAGGGTTTCCGAAAAGCATTTTCACTGTGCTGGGCCATCGAAATGAGTCTGACAGGGCAAAACTCTCTCAAGGATAAATTTACATTTGATATGCTGGACAACCTGCAAGATGACTACGGGAACCAGTATTATTCATGGATGCTGTTTGACGGAGGCATGGTCAATGCAAGGGTGTCCTGTGACAGCCGTTATTTTTTCTGATGCCCCACCCTCAGGAGGGCTATGCTGATTATTTTCGGGACATGGAAAAACTGGCAGACGTTTTCTCTGTACTGGGGAACAAGGATGTTCTGAACATTCTTTTTTATATGTACGGACGCAGGAATACACCTGTTTCCTTGTCACTCATCGCTGCCAAAACGGGACTGAACATTGTCGCAGTGGAAAAACTGATGGAAAAGCTCCGCCAATGCCATTTGGTAGAGCGTACTATGATTGAAACAGAAAACGGTGACATTGCTGCCTATACGTTTTGCCAGGAACAGGCTGTTGTCCCTATGCTGTGCTGTGCCAAGCAGATCGGCGATGAAAAACAGCTCCATTTCGGCTGTATGTACCGCAGGACTCAACCGCTGTTTTAGACAGTGGGAAATCTGTTGATTTTTATAGGAAACGGTTGTTTGAATTGGAATGATGTTTCCTGTATAATGAATGGCAAGGAGGTTGAAACACTATGAAAAAGATGTTATGGATTGCGTTGCTTGCTGTCAGTCTTTCTGTTGTGCTTTGTTCGTGCGGAACCGAAAATGTGCCGGTATCCTCTCAAGCAGAGAGTTCTCAGGAGTCAGTCGTGGAGGAGAATACGGAAATGAATATAGATGCCATTCTGGAAAAAGTACCGTTTGTCGGCAGTGCCATAGTGGTAAAGAATGACAAAACTGTTTACAGCAAAGCCTTTGGAAAAGCCGATAACGAACACGACAACGAGATAAACACCGTTTTCCGGATTGCTTCCGATACCAAACAGTTTACAGCGGCGGCTGTCATGCTGCTCGATGAACAGGGAAAGCTCTCTGTCAAGGATACACTGGACAAGTATTTCCCCACATACAGCCACGGCAAGGAAATCACCCTGCACCAGCTTTTGTGTATGCGTTCGGGACTGATGGATTATACCGATCTGATGGCCTATGATATTCCCGATGAGAACGGCAATTATCAATATGCTTTGACAGACGATGATGCAGAGGAAAATGAAGCCCGTATCCTGAAAATGGCATTTGAGCAGGAGCTGGTATTTACCCCCGGTTCACAATACAAGTACTGTAATACCAATTACTTTCTCCTTGCCAAGATTATCGAACAGGTATCCGGCATGACCTATGAAGAATTCCTGACTAAAAATATCTTTGAGCCGCTGGAAATGAAGGCAACGGGATTTTATGACAGCTATGCCGTGGAAGGCATGGTAGTCGCACAGCCCATGAGAGAAATGTCCCTGTCAAGATTTTTCCTGCCGCCGTCCGCCAGCTTGGGAACAGGCGACATGCTTTCCAATGCAGTGGATCTGCAAAAATGGGTAAAGGTTTTTGAAGGCGGCTCCATTCTGAGCGATGACATTATCAAAGCAATGACAACCAATTATTCCGGAGAGGACGATGCAATTGCATACGGCTATGGATGGATGATTGCCGATGACGGTATTTATCACGGCGGTACCCTCCTGCCGTATAATTCGGCGATTTATATTCTGCCTGACGAAAAAACCAGCGTGATTCTCCTGAGCAACGATTCTCATTCCGATATGACGGGTGTGGCAAAGCAAATTAAAAATGAGGTGACGAAATGAAAGAGTTCAGTCTGCTCTATCCGCAGGGTGTGAAGCCTGACTATAAAATACTGGGTTCGGAAGCAATCAATGATTTGTCTGTGGAGTTAATCTGTGACAGATTGAGTGAGGTTGCCTATGAACGGAATGTCATCAAAAATATCATGATTAAAATGGAACGGAACCCCGAAGTCATTCGGTACAGGCGAGATATTTTTGACGATATTTTCCACTTCCCGAAGCTCAGGGAACATATCAAGGAACTTCTGGAAGAACTGGATTTTTTGAAAGAATTGGAAAAATCCCTCAAAGACGGCACGGCGGCACCGATCTGGCAGTTAATCAACCGTCTGCATGAGCTGGATGTCTATATCAACTGCATTTCCGGTATTTACCAATCTCTGGCAGACCATGACATTCAATCCGAGGGACTCAAACAACTGAAAGAATATGTCAATTCCGTTTATGAGGAAAGCGGCTTTGAATATCTGAAAGAGGATATCAAAGGACTGGTCGATGATGTAGGACAAGTCAAAAGTGTATCGGTAGGCGTTAATCTTGACAGCCTGATGCGTCCTGTCGAGGTGGGAATCGTGTCCATCAACGACACACCGTTTACCAGACCGAGC
This sequence comes from uncultured Eubacteriales bacterium, assembly GCA_900320925.1. Taxonomy (GTDB): domain Bacteria; phylum Bacillota; class Clostridia; order Oscillospirales; family Acutalibacteraceae; genus UBA1213. The sequence goes on along the minus strand of ONUD01000261.1, from coordinate 348 downwards.
CTGCTGAACAAATTCCTTGGCTTTACTGCCACCAAAAATGAACTGACACACGGTGCCGGTTTTGACGGAATGCAGAAAATCCATTCCGTCGGTCAGACAGCAGGGGATTCTCCTTTGATGTCCACGCTGAGCCGTGTCATGACAGAAATGCTTGCCTCAACGGTGAAACGGCTGAAAAATACCCTCTCCAAATATACCAATGTCAGCGGCTACAGCCTGACAAAGCTGATACCGGAATTTATTTTCTATATTCGCTGGGCGGAATATATCGACAAGCTGATGGGGCTTGGCATGACATTCTGCAAGCCTCAGATCACAGAAGTCGAAAACCGTGAATTGTATGCAGAG
>ONUD01000150.1 GCA_900320925.1 uncultured Eubacteriales bacterium | reverse complement strand
TGAAATTATCAATGAGCAAATTTGCAAATGTGTTGTGAAAATGCACCAATTCATTTTCCCGATGAAAGATATGACAATGGATACTGCGTGGCGGCAAGGAAGTTTCCTTTGCTATGTCAAACATCGGGCAAATGTCCCCGTTGATACATCATTCTTTATCAGAAACTTAATTTCCGTGTCGCGGAGAAAAGAAAAGTTACAATCCATGATTGTGAATATTGCTGTTATGAAGCGTTTTCACTGCGGCTATCATTATGCAATCTGCCCTCCTGCAAGGGTGAAAGAAACAATTTTGTTAAAAATGCTGTAGAAATATTACACGTTTTTAACTTTTATAGAACGGAATGGAGAAAATTTTGTAAACACTTGCAATTTTTCCCTCCATGCGTTATGATAATAAACGGAGCAATTCATTATCATCATGTCTGGAGGTTATTCCATTGAACTTAGTAAAAAAAATACTGACGGCTATGGTCTGTACGGTGATTGCCGCTGTGCCTGCCATGCCGATGAACGTACAAGCCGCTACCTTTTCCCAGATTAACAGCTCTGCTGTTTTTGTCAAGCAACAAACCAATGTTACCTGTACGCTGGCAGCCAATGTCATGCTGCTCAGACGTACCGCCATGATGCGGGGCGATGCCGACTGGAACACCATTACGGAATGGAACTGCCGTTCCACCTTGTGGGTCGAGGGAGCAGGGATGCGTCACTCCTACAGCTACAGGAATATCAGCGTTTCCTATCAGTATGTGCAGGGCAACACCCGTACCGCACTGATCAATGCTCTCAGAGAACACCCCGAAGGAATTGCCGTTTATGACTGGAACCATCCCCATGCCATTCTCCTGACGGATTATACCAATGGTGTTTTCTACTGCTCCGACCCTTGGACAAGCTATCCTGCCGCAAGAATTCCCGCTTCACAGGCAAGTATCAGCGTTGACAGCGTGGATGCTTACTGGTACGTGGTAACACCTGATGTGGTGCTGAATAACTCCACTTCCGCCGGTTCGGTGCAGGCAACCACCATTGCCAACCTGAATGAAACATGGAAAATCCATACTCCCTCCGGTGTGAATATGCGGGGCGGGGCAGGTACCTATTACAGCGTGGTCGGATATGTCCCCAACAACGCTTCCGTAAAGGTGACCAAAAGAACTGCCGCAGGCGGCTATACATGGGGCTATGCTTCCTATAAGGGCAAAAACGGCTGGATTGCTCTTGACTATGCCAAAAAGATCGCCAGCACCACAACCAACAATGCTTCCTCTGCCCTGACCAACAAATCCTCTATCTCCGCTTCACAGGTGGAAGTGGGCAAGCTGGTCACGGTCAAGGGTGCTGCTGCGGGCGGTACCGGTGCTTATACATATGCGTATTACTGCAAAAAGAGCGATGCATCCAGCTGGACCACCATCAAGCCGTTCTCTTCCTCTGCCTATGCAGAGTTCAAGCCTTTGAAAGAGGGTACTTATGATGTCTGCATCAAGGTCAAGGATTCTGCCGGCAAGCTGGCAACCGTCTATAAAACCGTCAAGGCAGTCTATACGCTTGAAAACAAGTCCTCTCTTTCCAAAACAGAGCTGCAATTGGGTGAAACATTCCAACTGAACGGCAATGCAGCAGGCGGCACAGGCTCTTATCAGTATGCATTCTACTGCCGCAGAACGAGCAGTGCCGGCTGGTCGACTCTCAAGGATTTCAGCACAGTGTCCTCGATATCCTATAAGCCTCTCAAGGCGACCCAGTATGAAGTGTGTATCAAGGTCAAAGATGTCAATAACGGCAAGTGCGAGAAAAAATATTTCACTGTCACAGTGAACTGAAACTATCAAAAAGAGTGTGTAAGCCAAACGACTTACACACTCTTTTTGATAGACTCCCTCAAAAACAATGATTTACCAAACCAATTCACTGCCGTCCAGCCCGCCCTTTGTCAGTAAAAGCACTGCACAGGCTGCCAGCAGCGGATACCAGTCGGTTTCCTCAGACGGACTGACATAAAATTCATGTGGCTCAATGACCGTGCCGTCAAGAGCCGTCAAAGAACGCTGCAAGCTGACAAGTTTTTTTCTGCCGGTCATGCCCGACAGGCTGACTGTAGCACGACTGCCGACCGAACAGGTCACTGCCATGCCGCAGTTCCCTGCCTGAAGCAAAGCGGCGGTACTGCCATCCTCCACAATGCCGACCATCTCCTCCAGTCTGCCTGCCCTGCATGGTTTCCCGCCAAACACCACAATGCCCCTGCCCGATAAGTCACCGATACAGTCGGCTGTCATGATACAAAAAGCAGGCTCCTCCCCTGTTTCACAGACACAGCCGCCGCTGATGCTCCTGACACCGCCGTTTTTCTCACACGCACGGGTAATGGTTTGGATAAGCTGCCCACTGCCGCCTGCAATGATGATATTGGTCACGTCACTCATCTCCTGCTGTCAGTATGGACATTTTTCACACGCTTATACCAGAAAAATCTATCAGGCACTATCCATGAGCCAATCTGAAAATGGTACAAATGGATACGTTTGCCCGATGTTTGACATTGTAATGGCAACGCAGTATCAATTGTCATATCTTTCAGCGGGAAAACAAATTTGTGCATTTTCACAACAACTTTGAAAATTTGCTCATGGATAGTTTATCAGAAACTTGATTTCCGTGATTTTTTTACGGTAGGCTATTGGACAGGCAGAAAAATTGTGGTATAATAAGAGTATCATGACGGCAGGAGGAACAACTATGGAATTTGATGCATTTTCGGGCGGTATTGAGCCGGGCGGTCTTAGAAACAAGGGAGATATCGGCATCCTGCTCTGCTATATGCTTGACTATATCAACGCACCGTTTGCAAAAGAGGATTTAGTGGGAATGATACAGGAAAACGGGCTTGCCAACTATTTTGAAACCATTTCGGCTGTTGCGGAACTGGTAAAATGCGGCAATATCGAGTATCTTGACAACCGTCAGGAAATGGTGCAGATTACCAAAAACGGCAAGCTCATTGCCTCACAACTGCATACGACCCTTTCCCTATCGGTTCGCCGAAAGGCTGTCGGTGCTATTATGCGTCTGATGGAGAAAAAAAAGCTGGAACGGGAAAACCCTGTCACCGTTGTCAAGGCACAGGGCGGCGGTTATAATGTCAATTTCCGCATTACGGACGGTATGCGGGATCTGATGTCACTGACTCTGTTTGTTCCCGATATGGCAGAGGTGAATGCCGTGAAGAGCCACTTCTACCAATACCCCGACAAGGTATATTCTGCCGTTCTGGCAGCCTTGACAGGGGACAATCGGATGCTGCATGAAGCTTTGCGGGGGATGGAACCATGAGCATTGATAAAATCAATTTCAAGGAAGCAGAATATTTCTATAAAAGTCCCCATGCACTGGCAGATTACTCCCAAATGCAGAGTTTCAGTATTATCAAAAGTGCCATAGAGCTGTTTTCCTACTACGGTATTACGGACTTTTCATGCCGTGATGTAAAAGCCTTTTTTGAAAGACTCGGACTCGTGCAGAAAAAAAACGGCAAAGTACTGATCCCGTCCGAAAAGAAAATCAGCGGTGTGCTGGAATGCTGCCTGACGGGACATGGCAGCCGTCTTTCCTTTCAGGACGGGATCTATCATATCGTGGCATGGGATCATCGCGGGTATGCCTGCGAGATTCGGGCAGCCGCCGACAAACATCTCATTTGAAAAACAATTCATGCAGTGCAGGGTCAGCCGCCATAGACACATAAGCGGACGGTGTCATGATGAGGTGATCCAGCAGTCTGACATGCAGCTTGCAGAGCAGTTTTTTGAGTTTGGCAGTGGTATCTATATCTTTCGGGGATACAGCCAAAGAACTATCAAAGCAATTGTGGAGGATGACCGCTCCTGAAGCATGGTACTGCACCGCCACCTCCAACAGCTCCCTCTCATAAGACGAAATGGCATGGACAGTTCCTTCACTGACACAGCCTGCATAAATTTCCCGTCCGTATACATCTGCCAGCCATACCCATACCCTTTCATGGTCACGGAAGGCCTGTAATTCTTTGATGAAGCTGTCCCTTACGGCAAAGGGAACAGCCGTTCCCATACCTTTCCTGCCGCAGAGGGCGGAAAGCATTCGGAAATAGGCCACGGCATTCCGACTCAGCCCGCAGTTTTCCAGAGCTTCTGCCGATGCCTCCAGAATGCCGTCCAGACTGCCGAAGTTGCTCAGGAGCATATGTGCCGTATCATTGGTATCCTTTCTCGGAATGGCGTAAAACAGCAGCATCTCTACAATTTCCTGTTCGGTCATGTTGTCGAATCCTACATGCATGAACCGTTCCCTTACTCTATCCCTGTGTCCCTCATGGGGATATTTTTTTTCTGCCATGATACCACCTCCTAATGCATCATCATGATGTACAGATCAATAGCATCCACCGTGTCGTTACTGTCCAGATCAGCCGCCGTCCATTGATACTGGGAAAACTCCTTTTTGGAAAACAGATAGTCCCTTAAAAACTCCTGATCTCTTGTATTGCAGTTGCCCTCCCCTGTCACATCACCTGCCACCACCGTAAAACAGCACGTGTCCGGCCACTGTATCTTCCAGCCTGTTCCGACTGCACCGCTTTGTTTTGGCTTTCCCTCGTGGTTCGTGACAGAGAGGATCCTGTCACCGTCTGCCAGTCCCTTTTTAAGCTTGGCAATCGTCGTCCCCTGCGGCACAAACACCATGTCGCCTGTCACTTCATACACGGGCAATGCCTGAGAGCCTTGAGAAACCTGTGGGATACGGGATTCCTGAGTACTTTGGGACATCTGCGGGATACGAGATGCCTGAGTGCTTTGGGAAGTCTGCGGAATACGGGATTGCTGAGATACTTGGGACACCTGAGAAGGCAGGGAACTTTCCGGCGGCACACTGCTTTTCTCGGACACGTCCTTCTCTGTGAACCATTCTTTTGGCAAATGCACCGCCTGTTGGCCTGTTACGGCATACAGTATACTGCCGCTTGCCAGAATGTCCGCTACGGGGAAATCCGCATGATACTCGGCAGTGACTTCCCCATTCTTATTTAAACGCAGAACCGTATTGCCCTCCCGAGCATAAAAAACATCCCCTGAAACACAAAGACCAGTATAGTCCGTATCCAGTACTTTGACAAAACCGCTGCGGCTGTCAAAGGTATAGGCATTGCCGTCACTGTCCGTATAAGCACTCCCGTTGGAACGAATCGGCAGGGACGGCACCTGACACGGAAGTATTTGCAGGCTTTGCACCTGTATCACGGCAGTGTCCGTCACAGCAAACACTTGTTGAGAGGGAACATCCGTAAAGAGGACTCTGATTGGTGCCGGAAAAGCCATTTCCTCCGCCAAACCGCTTTGGCAGTCATAACGGAACAGACTGTCACCGTCTGCCAGATACCATGCCGTATCAGTGGCAGCCATGCAATATTCCCTGTCCAGCCGCACTTCTGCCAGTTCAGGCTGTCTGCCGTGAGAGGAAATCGCCATGATATACAACATCCTGTCCCGATGTTCTGAGAGGTAGAGCGTTCCATTGGAATAGAATGCATGGTCATACTGACTGCCGCCTGACGGGATCGTGGTCTGTTTGTCCTGCGAAAACCATTGCAGACGGGAGTCCGCCATGCAGTAAAGACCGCCGCTTTCATCCGAAAGCCATACGGCATCCTCTGTTTCATCAGCATACACGCTTGGTATCCCTCCCAAAAGGAACAACAGTGTGAGAAAAAGCACTAATTTTTTCTTCATACCCTCACCTCTTTTTGTTTCTTATCCCCATTGTAGCACTTTTTTCGACAAATAGCAACTATTTTCACACACCATTCTTCTCTGAACACGGAAATCAATTTTGAAACGACCCATGAGCGAATTTTCAAAGG
>ONUD01000156.1 GCA_900320925.1 uncultured Eubacteriales bacterium | reverse complement strand
TCATAGTTGGACTGATGATTCAGTCTGCCTGAATATGCATCCATCAATCTCATTGCTTTTTCAAATTCCGAACCACTTCCTGCTGTCTCTTCAATTCCATATTTGTTCAGCAACTCAGGGTATTCCGAATTTTCAAAATCATATATGATACTGAAATCTTCTCCGCTTTGAAATTCAGACAGCATTTTGATGATTCCAGTTTCCATTTTATAAATCTCTTGCGGTTCCTGAAGATAAGAGGTATATATAATCCAATTGCCATACCCCGACAGCATATAAATCAAGAAACCAGATGACAGCATAAATAAGAGTATCAAAATTCCCACAAACAGCTTTTGCCTTTTATTCATCTGATACCTCCACAAATCAGCATTTCGTTTGCAGAAGTTCAAGATATTTTTTAAGTATCGTTTCAACTTGCTATTGCAATTCAGCAAAAAATTTTTTCAGAGGCAGACCTTTTTCAAAAACACTTACGTTTATATAAGTGAAAGCAACAAAACAGAAAAAATATTAAAAATTGAAAGGGAGATTATTATGAAAAAGAGTGTAAGAAAGATGACAATCGTTTCGGTGATTTCAGCAGTGGCAGCTTTTGCAGTACTCGGTACAACAGCCGCAGCAACAGGTACATTGAATCCTGTGTTTGGTCAGATGATGGCAGAGGAAATTTCCAACGGTACATATGCAGGCGGTACTGTCACAGTAAACAGTGATACTCTTAATGTGGCCTTTGAAGGTGTCAGCGGTGATGAACATCATGTCGTTGCGACTATGACCATCACCAAGAAGGACGGAACAGCATTTGCAGAGGGTACAGATCAATTACTGTATGCAGGCGATAAAGTGAAGTATGATTTTGAGGAAGATAGGAATGTCACGGTATCACGCCCGTTGATTGACCAAATCAGAAACAGTGATTACTGCGATACGAATGGTTTTGTTGATTACACGTTTGAAGATGACTATACGCTGAAAGTAACTGTCACCTATTCCGATGATGACCGCAATCTGATTGGTGAAACCATGAATATCAAGTGTGACGGTCTTTACTTGTTCACATCGGATAAAGTGATGTATACATCAGCGGAATGGAAAGCTCACATGGCAGACGAAAATGATTCGTTCTGGAATGACGGTCTTACGATATGGGAAAAGGCTGAAAAAGAATACGGTGAACTGGCTGACAATCAGGCAGCTATGCTTGACTTTGATAACTCAGACGGCGGATTTGGAAATGTTGTAATAGCAAGCTGGGAAAAAATTGACCTGAATTATGACCTTTCCGTAAAGCTCAATTACAAATGATAATGACACCGGTTTCCAAGGAGGTCTAATTTACAAAAGCCTGTCCCATCCTTCAAGAAGCACAGGATGGCTGTTTTCCTCCTCCATCAATTATTCTAATGACCGAGCCGGGTCTTGGCTTCTTAATTACGATTCTTTCTCCTGAAATTCAATCTGTCGCCGAAGCCATTATCACCACAAAACGGTCAAGACTCTTGTCGTAAACTGTCAGGCAGAGTGTACCCCACCATTCATGACCATCGTCAAAATACTCCGACCAGTCTGTTGTCCACTTATAAACCTCAAGATCTTTTGTTCCATTGGGAAAAAGTACGGCATTCATTCTGTCAAAATCCTCATCTTGATAGCTGTTTGTGTGCGGCGGAGAAAGAAATGCCATGCGGTAATTCAGGTCACCGCTTTTATCTTCAGAAGCAAACAGCTCCTCCGTGCTGATTTCCATTGCGTCAGCTTTCCCGACATTGTAATGCCATATTGTTTCGTTATCATCAACAAATAATCTATTACAAGCAGCTGTCAATGCAGCCCAATGTGAATGGTAGCCCGTTGCTTCTCTATGCTCGTTCATTACAAGACAAAAGTCAATCACGCTATCCGGATAACGATGGATAAGATCGAAAAAGGGATCATTTTTGATAATCATACCTGATTCGGCACGAATGTTGTTTTCTTCCCACAATTTTTCTTTTTTCTTATTTTCCGGCATTGCTTTTTGATGTTTTGTTCTGTCTCCGAAAATCTTTTCAGCTTCATCAATCTGAATATCAGTCATGTTGGCTGCATAATCAACCATTCGGCAAAAATCTTCTGCTGTGTACTCAAAACCGGTGATAGAAGTAACCGTTCTGCCTTCCTGAAACCGTTCGAACACAGCAACCGGATCAAATGAGTTATGTACCGCCGTTGTTCGTCCTCTTTTATCGGTTATATACAAACACGGCTCATACGGATGGCAGGTCAGCTTATATTCATTTCCGCTGATTATGATAGAAGCAAGACCTTTCACTATCCCAAGAATATATCTGTTGTCACGATAGACTTCAATGTTTTTTTGTTTCATGGTTATGTCTCCTATTTGCAGAATAAAAAAATGAAACGACTGTATCAAGCCATTGATTTGGTTCATAAACAGCAAGCTCTTAATATAAGGTTATTTACTATAGCTCCTTCCAGTTCTTCTCTGCTTATATCGCTTGGATCATTATGCATTGCCGTTCCCTCTTTAATTATATTCTTTTCCGGAACTTTTTTCAAGATTTTAAACAGGCTCTTACAAATCATCATGGCAATTTCCATTTACGTTTGTCCTGGAATGGATTCCCGGAAGAATTGACTTCTTGTGACAGGATATGATATAATGGACGGGAACAGGAGGGAAAGAAAAGCATGATATACAATAACATTCTGGAAGCAATGGGACATACCCCTATGATACGGCTGAATCGTATGGTAGAGCCTGACAGTGCCGAGATATTGGTAAAGTTTGAAGGGCTGAATGTGGGAGGCTCCATCAAGACACGAACCGCTTACAACATGATTGTCAATGCGGAAAAACAGGGCAAAATTAAGCCTGATACCATCATTGTCGAACCTACCAGCGGCAATCAGGGCATTGGTCTGGCACTGGTGGGGGCTGTCAGGGGTTATCGCACCATTATCATCATGCCGGATTCCGTGAGCGAGGAGCGTCGGAAGCTGGTGGAACATTACGGAGCAAAAGTGATTTTGATACATGATGACGGTGACATCGGGAAGTGTATCAGGAAGTGCCTTGATACCGCACTGGATATGGCACAACAGGATCCGAACGTCTTTGTGCCGCAGCAGTTTGAGAATGAAAACAATACCTATGCCCACAAATATTTTACGGCTCTGGAGATACTGGAGCAGACTGCCGGCAAAATAGACGGTTTTTGTTCGGGTATCGGTACGGGAGGCACCATTACAGGTATCGGGGAAACACTGAAAAAACAATACCCTGATATTGAAATATGGGCAGTCGAACCCGAACACGCTGCCATTTTAGCAGGCGGTACGGTCGGGACACACCTCCAGATGGGTATCGGTGACGGCATTATTCCGTCCATTCTCAATACACAAATTTATGACCATATCCATATCGTGACAGACGAGGACGCTATCCGGACTGCCAAGCAGTTGGCAGAACTGGAAGGGATCATGTGCGGCATTTCCAGCGGCACCAATGTAGCCGCAGCCATCCGACTGGCACAAAAGCTTGGCAAAGGCAAAACGGTTGTCACCATCTTGCCTGATACGGCGGAACGGTATTTTTCGACACCGTTGTTTGCATGAAAGAAGCAGCCTTTTGGGGCTGCTTTGTTTATCATCGGAAAAGCAGGGCATGATAAAGAACAGGAGTGTATCAAAATGAAACAAGTTATCATTATCGGTTCAGGTCCTGCCGGCATATCGGCAGCCTTGTATCTGCAAAGAAGCGGCACCGCAGAAGTGATGGTGCTTGCCAAAGGAACGAGTGCGTTGGAAAAGGCAGAAAAAATTGAAAATTTCTATGGATTTTCGGAGCCTGTGACGGGTGCGGAGCTGCACAGACGGGGCATAGAGGGAGCAAAACGTCTGGGAGTGACGTTCATCGAGGAACAAGTGGTTTCCCTGACACTGGACGAGCAGTTCCGTCCTGTTGTGGGAACGGACAAACAATCCTATACGGCAGATGCTCTTCTGTTGGCAATGGGGGCTTCCAGACAATCTGCCAATATCAAAGGGCTGAAAGAATTAGAGGGCAGAGGTGTCAGTTATTGTGCGGTATGCGATGCCTTTTTCTACCGTGGAAAGGAGGTCGCCGTACTGGGAAGCGGAGCCTATGCCGTGCATGAAGCCATGGTACTGGCAGACACTGCCAAAAGTGTCACGATTCTCACGGACGGCGCTGAATTGACAGCGGAAGTGCCTGCTCCTGTCAAAGTCATTTCAAAAAAATTGCAGTCTGTCAACGGAAAGGACAAAGTGGAATCCGTTACCTTTGCCGATGGCAGTGTACAGCCGTTCAGCGGGATTTTTGTAGCACTGGGGGTGGCAGGCAGTATAGACCTTGCCAGAAAGGTCGGTGTTGAGGTCGAAAAAAACCGTATTGTTGTCAATGACAGTATGCAGACGAATATCCCCTGTATTTTTGCGGCAGGTGACTGTACGGGAGGCGTCATGCAGGTATCCAAGGCAGTAGCGGACGGTGCCAAGGCAGGACTTGCCATCATCCGTTTTTTGAAACAGTAAGGAGTATGTCATGAAAAGTTATGTACTGGAAAGAACCATCCGAACCGCACAGCACGTTATCCATCGAATGCCGCTGGAAAACCAGCGTTCAGGACAAACCAAATTGTTTGCGGTGCGAGGATTCCCCAAAGAAGTACACTGTGAATCGGCAGAGGATTTTGCCATGACTGCCGAATGGGTCATTCCCGAAGTGTGTGACAGTAAAAAGCTCATCTTCTACACCCATGGGGGAGGGTACGGCATGGGAGATTTAGTATCGTCCAGAGCCTTGATTGCTCCCATTGCCAATCACTGCGGATTAAAGGCATTTTCCTTTGAATACAGGCTGTCCCCTGAATATCACTTTCCTGCCCCCGTGGAGGATTGTGCCAAAGCATACGAATATGTCCTGTCCAAGGGCTATGAGCCGCACAATATCATTATCCTCGGGGATTCCGCAGGGGGAGGTTTATTGTTTTCCGTACTGCAATACCTCAAACAAAAAGGAATCGCACTGCCGCATTGCGGTGTTGCCATTTCTCCGTGGGCAGATCTGACCATTACCTCTGATTCCTATGAAACAATGGGAAAGGCAGATCCTCTCCTGTCCGACAAGGTACTGGAAAAATTTGCTGAATCCTATATTGCCGATGAGTCACCGCTCAATCCGCTGATTTCTCCCGTGTTCGGGAAGTATGATGCCGATTTTCCGCCGATTCTGATACAAGTGGGTGACAAAGAGGTGCTGTATGACGATGCTATCCATATGAACAATGTTCTCCAAGAGGGGGGCGTTGATGTCAGGCTGGAGGTATATCCCAATATGTTCCATATCTTCCAGCTTTGGCGAATCAAGGAAGCAGAAATTGCCATTCAGAGTATTCGGGAGTTTATACAGGCTCAATATGAAGGTGATGGGATTGAAACAAAGTAATTGGTACCGTCTTGACAATGCCGCCAAAATTTATCCTGCGGTGCGTACCAAAAGCTGGTCGGGCAACTTCCGTCTGTCAGTGACACTGACAGAGGAAGTGGATGTGCCTGTTTTACAGCAGGCTCTTGACGATATACGAAAGAGAATCGTCAACTTGAATCTGACACTCAAAAGAGGACTGTTCTGGTACTTTTTCGAGGAAACAGACTGCCCTGTTGCCGTCTGTCCCGAACAGCAAAGTCCCTGCACCCGTATCGGAGATACCCCTTACAGGGTCACATACTACCACAAACGAATTGCCATCGAACTGTTCCATGCCTTGGCAGACGGCACGGGAGGCTTGATTTTCCTGAAATCCCTTACCGCAAGGTATCTGCAACTGAAATATCAGGCAGAGATCCCCCCGTGGCAGGACATCATTCTTTGTAACAGCCAACCTTCCGAGGAGGAAATGGAAGATGCGTTCAAACGCTATGCTCGCTTCCGTACCATCAAAAGCAGAAGTGAACTGAAAGGCTATCACTTCAAGGGAACTGTCCTCCCCGATGAACAAACCAGTGTGGTGACAGGCATTATTCCCTTTGAACCACTGCACCGTAAGGCAAAAGAATATCATGTCACCGTGACGGAGCTGATGGTATCCGTCATGATATACGCTTTCGTGCAGTGTCAGAAACAAAGCCGCTGTCGTGTGGAAAAACCTGTCAAAGTCAGTGTCCCCATCAATCTCCGCAAGCTCTATCCCAGCAAGACACTCCGCAACTTTGCCCTTTTCATCAATCCCGGTATTGAACCACGCTACGGGGAATTTACACTGGAAGAAATTACGGAGGAAGTTCATCATTTCATGCGAACCAACAACAAAGAAAAATATCTCAATGCCATGATGTGCAAAAATCTGAGTGATGAATATAATCCTCTTTTACGTATTGTGCC
>ONUD01000094.1 GCA_900320925.1 uncultured Eubacteriales bacterium | reverse complement strand
ATTGGTACTCTCCGATACCGAACCGCTCGTGTCCAAGACAACGGTTTCATCCAAAAATGTTTGTGTGGGCGATACCATTCAATTGACCTTCAATGCCAAGGGCGGCAATGGTAACTATACATTCAGTGCTTCTGCCGATACAGCTTCTCTTGTTTCCGGACAGCCCAAGGGAACGGCTGATATCAAGATTGCTTCCAAAAATATGACAGCGATCACCGTGAATGTCAAAGATTCCGCCGGCAAGTCTGCTTCTCAGACCATCAAGCTCACCATTGCCGACAAACTCGTTAACCAGTCCACAATTTCCTCTGCCAAAGCCGTACTCGGGGATTCTCTCACGCTCAGCGGTGCGGCTTCGGGCGGCTTCCCGACCTATCAATATGCGGTCTACTACAAGAAAAAGACGGATACCAACTGGTGCAAGGCACAGGATTATGCCAAAACCATCACGGCTAAAGTCACTCCTAAAAAGGCAACAGATTATATTGTCCGTGTCAAGGCAAAGGATACCAAGGGACATATTGCCAATAAGGACTTTACGGTTGCCGTGGCCAATAAACTGACCAATACTTCCAAGCTTTCCTCCAACACAGTAGCTTTGGGCAATACTGTTACCGTGACGGCTTCCGGCAAGGGCGGTACAGGTGCCTATACGTATGCGGTTTACTACAAGAAAACCACTGATAAAAAATGGACAACCGCACAGGGTTTTAAAACGAATGCCAAAGTTACAATTAAGCCTGCTAAAAATGCTAAATATGAGGTTTGTGTCAAAGTCAAGGATGCTGCCGGTACGGTTGCGAAAGAGTACTTTAACGTCACCGTCACTGCCCCTCTTGAAAACAAATCTACCATTTCTGCCACTTCTATCAAGCTTGACCAGATTGTGACCGTCAAAGCGTCTGCATCGGGTGGTTCAGGTTATTACAACTATGCCGTTTACTACAAGAAAGACTATGACACCAAGTGGACGACCGTACAGGATTACAAGTCCACCTCTTCCATCATTGTCAGACCTGCTAAAGTTTCCACTTACAACATCTGTGTGAAAGCCAAAGACAGCAACAACAATATTACCAAAAAATACTTTGATGTCACTGTCACACGATAACAAACAATGCCCGACTGTTACAGGTCGGGCATTGCTTTTGCTTGTGTATAATTCTTTATTAGAAACTTGATTTCCCTGGAGGTGTAATTTCCTGCTTGCAACCTTTTCTTTTTTGTTGTAAAATGATGGTAGTCTATCTAAAGAAAGGGAAGTGTCATGTTTCGATTAAGACGATTCTTGAAAAATTACAGGCTGCAATTGATAGTGGGGCCTATCTGCAAGCTGACGGAAGCCGTTTTTGAATTGCTGATACCGCTCATCACGGCAGACATCATTGATACAGGTGTCAAAAGCGGGGATGTAGGGTATGTTCTGCGGCAGGGAGGACTGATGATTCTGTTGGGGGCATTCGGTTTGGGGTTTGCACTGGTATGCCAGAAGTCCGCTTCGATTGCATCACAGGGGTTTGGCACGGAGGTCAGAAATGCCATGTTCCGCCACATCAACCGTTTATCCCATGCCGAGCTTGATAAAATCGGCACTCCCTCGCTCATTACACGCATGACCAATGACATCAACCAGTTACAATTAGCTGTTGCCATGCTGATTCGTCTGGTCATTCGGGCTCCCTTTCTTGTCATCGGAGCATTGATTATGGCATTCTGCATTGATGCACAAATTGCCTTGATTTTTCTTGCGGCTTCTCCGCTGATTGCATTGGTGCTGTTTCTGATTATGTACAAGTCCGTACCGTTTTTCAAGCGGATACAGCAAAAATTAGATGCGGTATCCCTGATTTCCAGAGAAAATCTGTCGGGCAGCAGAGTGATTCGTGCGTTCTCCAAACAGGACAGTGAACAGACCCGCATGGAACAACAGAATGATGCATTATTACAGACAGCGGTGACAGTGGGAAGAATTTCGTCACTGCTGAATCCGCTGACGTATGTCATCGCACAGGCGGCCATCATTGCCATTGTATGGTTCGGTGCGGTACTGGTCAATGACGGGACGCTTCTCCAAGGACAAATCATTGCCCTTGTCAATTATATGACACAGATTTTATTGGCAATGATTGTCGTTTCCAATCTGGTCGTGATTTTTACCAAGGCTTCGGCATCTGCCGCCAGAGTCAACGAGGTATTCGGCACCATGCCGAGCGTGAAGGAAACAGCAACAGAGGACATTGCCACAGACCCCCATGCCCCTGCTGTGACATTCAAGGAGGTATCGTTCGGTTATGCCGATAACGGTTATGCCCTGAAAAATCTTTCTTTTACCATTGAAAAAGGCGAAACGGTCGGCATTATCGGCGGTACAGGAGCAGGAAAATCCACGCTTGTCAATCTGATACCGAGATTTTATGACGTATCGGAAGGAGCGGTTCTGGTCAATGGGGCAGACGTGAAAGAATATCCGTTCCGCCAGCTCAGGGGAAACATGGGAATGGTGCCGCAAACTGCCATGTTGTTTGCAGGCACGATTCGTTCCAATATGCAGTGGGGCAGAAAAGATGCCGCCGAGGAGGATATCAACAAGGCTCTGACCATTGCACAGGCCTATGAGTTTGTGTACCAAAATCCGGAGGGACTGGACAGAACCGTGACGGCAGGCGGTAAAAACCTGTCAGGCGGTCAGCGTCAGCGTTTGACCATTGCCCGTGCATTGGTGGCACAGCCTGAGATCCTGATATTGGACGACAGTGCCAGTGCATTGGATTTTGCCACCGATGCCGCCCTGCGTCGTTCGCTCAAAGAGGAAACAAAAGGCATGACTGTTATCATGGTATCCCAGCGAGTAGGTACTGTACGCTATGCCGATAAAATCCTCGTGCTTGATAAAGGGGAAATGGTAGGAATCGGTACGCATAATGACCTGTTCCGCACCTGTAAAGTTTATCAGGAAATATGCCTGTCACAGCTCAGAGCAGAGGAGGTGCTGAACCAGTGAAAAATAAAGCAACACTCAAACGGATTTTGCAGTATGCCAAGCCGTACCGTGTTCACTTGATTTTAGCCATGGTGTTTGCTCTTTTGTATGTGGTGCTGAATCTGACCGCCCCGATACTGGTGGGATATGCCATTGACCATATTGCAGAAAAGGGACAGGTACAGTTTGAGGAAGTGGCACAGCTTCTCCTGATGGTAGGTGTTACCATTCTGGCGTGTGCCGTATTCCAGTGGCTGATGGGGCTTTGTATCAACACCGTCAGCTATGGAACCGTGCGGGATATGCGGCGGGATATTTTCCGAAAATTCCATGCCGTGCCGCTGCGGTACATTGACGGCCACCCCCACGGCGATTTCATCAGCCGTATGGTCAACGATACCGATGCCGTGGGTGACGGACTCTTGCAGGGTATTACACAGTTGTTTTCAGGACTGGTCATGATTCTCTGCACCCTCGGCTTCATGCTGTTCATCAATCCCTATATCGCTTTGGTAGTCGTGGTCATTACACCGCTTTCTATGTTTGTGGCGGCGTTTATTACAAGGCTCTCTCAGAAGCAGTTCCGTGAACAGTCCCGAACACAGGGGGAAATCAGTGCCTATATCGAGGAATATATCGGTCAGCAGAAAGTGGTCAAGGCTTTCGGCTACGAGGAACGTTCTCAGGAGGATTTTGAAGCCATCAATGCCCGACTGCTGGACTGCGGCAAGAAAGCACAGTTCTATTCCTCCCTTGCCAACCCCAGCACCCGTTTTGTCAACGGGATTGTCACAGCGGCAGTCTGTACAGTGGGATCGGTCAGTGCCATCAACGGTACCCTTTCTGTCGGACAGATTGCCATGTTCATTACCTACGCCAACCAATATACCAAACCCTTCAATGAAGTCACGGGAGTAATCCCACAGCTCCAGTCTGCTTTGGCAGGAGCGGCAAGAGTGTTTGCTCTGCTGGACGAGGAAAATCAGGAGCCTGACAAAGAAAATGCCCTTGCCGTCCATGACTGCAAAGGGAAGATTGATGTGGAACAGGTCAATTTTTCCTATGTTCCCGAAAAGCCTCTTATCACAGATTTCAACCTCTGTGTCAAGCCCGGTCAGAAAGTGGCAATCGTTGGCCCGACAGGCTGCGGCAAGACAACGCTTATCAATCTGCTCATGCGGTTCTATGATGTCAACAGCGGTGACATTCGGGTAGACGATACCAGTATCTATGACATGAAAAGAGGTTCCCTGCGTTCTCTGTACGGCATGGTCTTGCAGGAAAGCTGGCTGTACCATGCCAGTATTCGGGACAATATTGCTTACGGCAGACCTGATGCCACTCTGGAGGAGGTGAAACAGGCTGCCAGAGAGGCATTCCTTGACCACTTCATTGAACGGCTGCCCGACAAGTATGATACCATCCTCACGGAGGAGGGAGCCAACCTTTCCCAAGGACAGCGACAGCTGATGTGTATTGCCAGAGTCCTGCTCTGCGACCCGCCCATGCTGATTCTGGACGAGGCCACCAGCAGCATTGATACCCGTACCGAAATCAAGATTCAGCAGGCTTTCAACAAGATGATGCAGGGCAGAACCAGTTTCATTGTGGCACACCGCCTTTCGACCATCAAGGAAGCAGATAGGATTTTGGTCATGAAGAACGGCAATATCATAGAACAGGGCAGTCATGAGGAACTGATGCAGAAACAAGGCTTTTACTGCCAGCTTTACAATTCCCAATTTGCCGCATCATAAAAAAGGACGGTACCCTATTCGGTACCGTCTTTTTATCAGTCAATCACTTTAATCCAGCCTTTTGGAGCTTCGATTCTGCCCATCTGGATACCTGTCAGGGTATCATACAGCTTTTTGGTGATGGGACCCATTTCTTCCATGCCGCTCGGGAAGCAGATTTCCTTGCCGTGGTCGTTAATCTTGCCGACAGGGGAAATCACTGCCGCTGTACCGCACAGTCCGCACTCTGCAAAATCCTTTACCTCGTCAAAGTAGACTTCTCTTTCTTCCACTTCCAGACCAAGATAGTCCTTGGCCACTGTCATGAGGGAACGTCTGGTAATGGAGGGAAGAATACTGTCGGATTTGGGAGTCACGACCTTGTTATCCTTGGTGATAAAGAGGAAGTTCGCACCGCCGGTTTCTTCCACCTTGGTTCTTGTTCCGGCGTCAAGGTACATATTTTCATCAAAGCCTTCCTGATGAGCTGTTACGATAGCATGAAGGCTCATGGCATAATTCAGACCTGCCTTGATATAGCCCGTGCCGTGGGGAGCGGCTCTGTCAAAATCACTGACCTTGATGGTGATGGGCTTGGCACCGCCCTTGAAGTAGGGACCTACCGGAGTGGCAAAGACCCTGAACTGGAACTCGTCAGCAGGCTTGACACCGATGACGGGGTTGATACCGAACATATACGGACGCAAATAGAGTGTAGCACCGGTTCCGTAGGGGGGGACAAATGCTTTGTTGGCATGAACGACTTGCTCGACAGCTTCGATGAACCTGTCTTCAGGGAATACAGGCATTTCCATGCGTCTTGCGGAGTTGGCAAGGCGTTCGGCATTGAGGTCGGGACGGAACACGACTGTTCTGCCGTCCTCTGTCGTGTAGGCTTTCAGCCCTTCAAAGATTGTCTGGGCATACTGGAGTACACAGGCACATTCATTCATGGTAATCATATCATCCTCGATGAGTCTGCCCTCGTCCCATGCCCCGTTTTTATAGGAGGCAACATACCGCTTGTCTGTTTTGAGATAGCCGAAGCCAAGGTTCGACCAATCAATATTTTTCTTATCCATTTTCAGGACTTCCTTTCCATATTCTACAGTATCTATCATAGCACTATTTTTTTTAGCTGTCAACGATATTTTGTAAATCCTCACGATTTTTACGGGTTTTATTAGCAATATTGAATAAATTTTTTTAAAGTCCTTGCATAAATTCCCATAAAAAGGTAAAATATATAGGAAATGATTTTTCAGGAGGGATTTTATGTCCAACATCAATGTCCGCAAAGCAGCCATTATCGGCTGTGGCTTTGTCGGTTCGGCATCGGCATTTGCTTTGATGGAGAGCGGTCTGTTTTCGGAGCTGGTTCTGATTGATGCCGACAGGAACAAGGCTGAGGGGGAAGCACTCGATATCAGTCATGGTCTGCCTTTTGCAAAGCCCATGCAAATCTATGCAGGAAGCTATGAGGATCTTTCTGATGCTTCCGTCATGATTGTCACCGCAGGAGCAGGGCAAAAGCCGGGTGAAACAAGACTTGACCTTGTGAAGAAGAATGTCGGGATTTTCCAATCCGTCATTCCGCAGATTGCCCGATATAATCAGGAAGGCATTCTGCTGATTGTGGCCAATCCCGTGGATATTCTCACCTATACTGCCGCCAAGCTCAGCGGTTTTCCGCAGAACCGTGTATTCGGTTCGGGAACGGTGCTGGATACGGCAAGGCTGAAATATCTTCTGGGGGAGCATCTCCATGTTGACAGCCGCAGTGTTCATGCATTCATTATCGGGGAGCATGGCGACAGTGAGATTGCCGCATGGAGCAGTGCCAATGTATCGGGGATTCCCCTGAACAGCTTCTGCGAAATGAGGGGGCATTTTCACCATGAAGAGGCGATGATCCAAATTGCCGAAGATGTCAAAAACAGTGCCTACGAAATTATCGAAAAGAAAAAAGCCACTTATTACGGCATTGCCATGTCTGTCAGGAGAATCTGCGAAGCCATTGTCAGGGATGAAAAATCCATACTTCCTGTTTCTGGCATCCAGAACGGACAGTATGGTATCAGCGGTGTGGCATTGAGTATGCCCGCTATTGTCGGCAAGGACGGTATTGAAGTTAATGTCCCCATTGCCCTGAACGAAGAGGAGCAGGCGGCTCTGAAACAATCTGCCGATACGCTGCGTACCGTGATCAACGATGTTCTGAATCAGGCATAACACAAAACCGCTCGCAAGAGCGGTTTTGATTTTGTGTAACCTCCGCAGTGTAAAAGTTGCTTATAGAGATGAAAGGAGGTTTTTTGATGAATGACGAAAAAATTGTGGAGCTATACTTGAAGCGTGACGAAAAGGCACTGTCGGAAACATCCCGCCGGTACGGCTCCAGACTGCGGTCGGTTTCGTTCAACATTGTCCAAAACCGCTCCACTGCAGAAGAGTGTGAAAATGACACCTATCTGGAGGCATGGGAGTCCATCCCTCCCCATCAGCCATAT
>ONUD01000012.1 GCA_900320925.1 uncultured Eubacteriales bacterium | reverse complement strand
TAAAGTGATAATAGCAAGTAACTTTGATAACAGAGGGAAAATATCTCATATAATGAAGTGACAGCGGTTTTTGACGGAGGGAGCGTGTCGGCAAGGAAGTTTCCCTTGCCATGTCCAACATCGGGCAAACGTCCCCGTTGATACATCATTCTTCATTAGAAACTTGATTTCCGTGTTTAGCAAGAAACTGACTTGACACAAACTTGAGATGGTATTATAATTTTAGTCGTGTGCGGATGGGGAAGCACACATGAAACTTGCAATTGAGGGGTTTTGCAGCAATGAAACTATTTAACGCAAGGGAAACGGAATTCCGTAACCCTGTGGGAGCGATTCCGTTCGGAACAAGTATCCATTTTCGAATTGTTCTGCCGAGAGATTTGAAATGTACCGGTGCGTTTCTGTCCGTCAAGGATGACAAGTACGGTGATACCGATAACTATGGTATGTTCTGGGCAGGCATGGTCGGGGATGACCATGAACAATGGGAATGTGATGTCAAGGTGGATGCAGTGGGACTGTACTGGTACCATTTCGGACTGGATACCTGCCACGGCAGACGTTATATCATGAAGAAAGGCTTTGGTGAGGGCTATCTTGCCATGAGCGACTGTGAACCGCGATTCCAGCTTACCTGCTACGAGGCGGATTTCCAGACCCCCGACTGGCTGCCGGGCGGTATCATGTATCAGATCTTCCCCGACAGGTTCTGCTTTTCGGGCGAGAAAAAAAAGGGAGTCTATCCTGATAAAAAAATACAAACGGACTGGAATGTCATTCCTGACTGGCGGCCGAATGAATTCGGTATGATTACCAATTCCGACTTTTTCCAGGGTGACCTGAAAGGCATTACCATGAAACTGCCCTATCTGCAAAGTCTGGGCGTGACCTGTATCTACCTGAACCCGATCTTTGAAGCCTACTCCAACCACCGCTATGATACGGGCGATTATGAAAAAATCGACCCTGTCCTCGGTACGGAAGAGGATTTCAAAGAGCTTTGTCAGGAAGCGAAAAAACTGGGGATCCGCATTATCAATGATGGTGTGTTCAGCCATACGGGAAGCGACAGCAAATATTTCAACCGTGAAAAACGCTATCCTGAAAACGGTGCCTATAACTCCACGCAGTCACCTTACTATACATGGTACAAATTCATTGAATGGCCGAATATCTACAATTCATGGTGGGGATTCAATACCCTCCCCGAAGTGGAGGAGCTTTCCAACTCTTTTAATGAATACATCAACGGTGAAAACGGCATTATCCGCAAATGGATTCGGGCAGGCAACAGTGGCTGGCGGCTGGATGTGGCAGATGAACTGCCCGATGAATTTATCGAGCATATCCGTGAAGCTGTGAAAGCCGAAGACCCTCAGGCACTGCTTTTAGGAGAGGTGTGGGAGGATGCCTCCAACAAGGAAAGCTACAGTTCTCGCCGCCGCTTCCTCTATGGCAGAGAACTGGACAGTGTGATGAACTATCCGTTCCGGGATGCCATTCTGGGATTTCTGGACTGCGGCGACGGCAAGCATATGCTGGAAATGATTATGACCGTTGTCGAGAATTATCCCCGTCCGGTTCTCCGCTCTTTAATGAACCTGCTCGGCACCCATGACACGGAAAGAATCATTACCCTCCTTGCAGGGGAGCGTCAGTATGGCAGAGGAAGAGAATGGCAGGCGGCAACCCGTCTTTCTCCCGAACAGAGAGCGTATGGTCTGCGGCGTATGAGGATCGCCAGCGGTATCTTATATACCTTACCGGGGGTACCGTGCATTTACTACGGTGATGAAGTAGGTGTGGAGGGCTATAAAGACCCGTTCAACCGTGCCACCTACCCGTGGGGGCGGGAGGACAAAGACCTGCTGGAATGGTACCGGCAGCTTGGCAAAATGCGTCATGCCTGTTCCTGTCTGAGGGACGGCGAAATCAAGGACTACGGTTCTACCGGAAGAACCATGTGTTATATCCGTGAAGATGAGAAGGATAAGCTGCTGTGCGTGTTCAATGCGGCAGACTGTACCATTACCTTTCAAGTTCCCGAAGAATTTGTTGGCGGGGAAACTTGGATGGGAACGCAGCTTGATGGCAAGGAACTGACAATTCCCCGTGACAGCTGTGCATTTGTCAGGGTCAGTCAGCCTTCCAAAGAATCTGCTTCCGCATAAAAATCAAAACTGCCCGTATGATGGTTTGGTCATACGGGCAGTTTTGATTTAAATAGCAAGTATTTTGCGTTCGGATTCGGTGATATGAAAGGTGTTGATGATAGCATCAATGCCTATGGTTTGCTTCAAAGACGCAATGGCACTTTGAAGGGTTTTGATACGACCCTCTACGATACCTTCCGCACGACCCTCTACAATACCTTCTGCTCGACCCTCGGCACGACCCTCGGCACGACCTTCTGCAAGACCTTCTGTGCGAGCTTCTATCTTAGCTTCCATAATATCCTGTTCTGTAATCTTCATGTCAAAATACTCCCTTTCTCTAATCGTTTTCAAATCACCCCTGAGAATTGCCTTACTGTAGGAAGCAATCAGTTTGTCACCCAAATCCGTAGCGGAATACTGAGCGATGAAAGCTTCCATTTCCTCTTTGGTGCTGACAGAGAAAAAGGCGGAAAATAGTTTCAGGTTTTCATCCACCTCGTCTGCATGGTTGACAGCGGGGACATATACGTTGTACAGTGTCAACAGGTCGGAATATACATTGCCTTTTTCATCACGCAGCTTGATGACTTCTACAGGAGTATCTTGGTTGTCCTTTTTGGTCATGATAAACGATACAACAACCTTATTCAGTTTGTCATAGTTGCCTTTGACAACGGTCTGTCCTGCCACGGAACGGCAACCGTAATACGTGGTACGATTCCTGATCAGGTCTTTCACATAAGTGTTCTGCATATCGGCACTGAACACGGTGCCGTCTGCATCTACCGCAAAGGTATCAAAGCGGATATAGTTGTGCAAAACATTGTCAGGCAATACATTAGCTTGTGAAACAACTTCTTTGGCTTTCAGTTCATGTCCTGTAACGGCTTTTAACAGTGCCGCAAATAAGTCCAGCTCGCCAAACATAATGGAAAACACCACATCGTTTCTGGGCAGATAATCTTCTCTGAAAGGAATGTCCATTGGCATCATCTCCTATTGGCATTATAACATATGTTTCGCAAAAATAAAAGTAGTTTTCAGGCATTCAGCAAAGCATTTCTAATCTGTGTACTGCTGGTTCCTTGGGTGTAAGGGAAATAGATAATTTCCACCGGCTTGTCTTGAAAGTAGGCTTCATATCGTTCAAATCTTTCCGAGCCTTGGTAATCGCTGCCGACAAACAATCGGTGATACCCATAAAGCAGCCATGCATCGGCATCCTCAGGGCAAGCTTCTACCACTTTATCCACGTATCTGCATGAAGCAACCATGGCTTTCCGCTCTTCAAACGGCACAAAGGCTTCTTTCATTTTGTGGGAGGCATTCGGATGGACTCCTACAATCAGATAATCACATTTTGCTTTTGCCCTTTTCAGCAAATTCAAATGCCCTACATGAAACAAATCAAATGTTCCCGACAGATAGCCGATGACAGCACGGCTTTCACCAACCTCTCTGCCCGAACGTTTCTTATATTCATAGCTGTGCAGTCCATAGGCATGGGGGTCATGTTGGTAGCGTTCCAGTATCCCCTTGATAGATTCCTCATACCGGGGAATATACAGTTCTTCTCCTGCCAACAGTTTTTGCAGGATCTGTTCTGCCAGCTTGTCGATTTTGGTGATCTCGTTTCTGCCGCCGTTGAATCTGGTTCCCTCAACGGAAGCAGGTGAAACATTCAAAATACGGTTGCTTGTTCCCGATACCTCCAATTCAATATTGACGCTTTCCACAAACCGACAAATAGCCGCTTTGGAGGCCGCATAGACCGAAAACAGCGGGGAACTCATCAGACCTGCCACAGAACCCATGATCCCGCAATAAAATTTTTTGTCACTTTTGATTCTTTCGTAGAAACAGCGGATGATTTTCAGACATGAAACGGTATTGACCTGCATGAGCTTCTGGATTTCGGCAGGGTGGAGGTGTTCCAAGGCACACACTCTTCCGAATCCTGCCGTGAGCATCAGCAGTTCGATTTCCTCCTCTTGACAGAGCTGTTCAAAGAGGGAGGTATCCGTATCCGATAAGTCACAGTAGAGATAGGTACAGCGACTTTCATCAAGTCCGAACTGTTCATCGGGTCTGACTCTATCTAAAATCAATACGTCATATCCCATCAGGATCAGACGGTTGACAATAGCAAGACCAATCCCGTTGCTTCCTCCTGCCACGACAGCTTTTTTCATCAAAATGACCTCTTTTCCTCTTGGTTGCCATCTTCGCACCGTGCGGCTTTTGGGCATATTTTGCTGATAACGGTGTCAAAAAAATGACGCTTGACAGCTCCGTACCGCACAGAGATGAAACAGGCTCTAAAAGTTTTGCACTATGGGCTATATTTTATTATATCCTGTAAAAATTGTCAATACACTGCCCCGCATTTGATGGAAAGACTGTCAATGAGCAAATTTTCAAAGGTGTTGCAAAAATGCACCAATTCATTTTCCCTTGCCATGTCAAACATCGGTCAAACGTCACCGTTGATATATAATTCTTTATTAGAAACTTGATTTTCATGAAACGTCCCCGTTTATCCCTTGCAAAAAATCAAAAGATGTATTATAATTGACTTATCTTAGAAACAGAAAGGATTTTGCAAAATGGCACAGATTACAAAGGACACCATTATCGGAGATATTCTGGACATTGACCAGACAACTGCACCGATTTTCTTATCCATCGGGATGCACTGTCTGGGATGCCCTGCTTCAAGGGGCGAAACGGTAGAGCAGGCCTGCATGGTGCATGGTGTGGATGCAGAGGAATTGGTCAAAATGGTCAACGAACACATCAAGGATAAGTAAAATGTTTCAATTGGATGAAAGACTGGCTTTGTGTGCAGAGTTTGTCCGTGAAGGAACAAGACTGGCGGATGTCGGAACCGATCATGCCTATCTTCCCGTTTGGCTTGCCCTGAACGGGAAGATTGCTTCGGCAGTGGCCAGCGATGTCAGGGTCGGCCCTCTCGAAAATGCCAAATGCAATATTGCACGCTACGGTGTGGACTCCGTTGTCTCCACCGTCCTTTCGGACGGACTCGACAGCATTCCTCCCGATTCCGCACAGGATATTGTCATGGCGGGCATGGGAGGAGAACTGATGGTTGGGATCATGATGCGGACGCAGTGGCTTCGTGACGGGGAGAAACGGCTGATCCTTCAGCCTATGACCCGTGCGGATTCACTGCGTCTGTTTTTATGTGAGAACGGATTTTGTATTGAGGAAGAAAGGGCGTGCCTTTCCGGACATAAAAGCTATTCTGTGATGGTATGCCGTTATGACGGAAGGAAACGGTCATGCGATGATGTATTCCGATACATAGGGCTGTTGGAACAGGATGCTTCCGAGGAAGCAAGACAATACATCCGCATGGTCAATGGCAAGCTGAAAAAAAAGCTGAACAGCTTTGCAAAGGGTTCTGACGATTATGCACGGTGGGAAGCCGTTACCGCAAAGCTGGATCGACTGGCAAAAGAGGTGGATTGATGACAACCGCAAAAGAAATTTATGACTTCATTAACGGTTTTGCACCGTTCAATACCAAAATGGACTTTGACAACGTGGGAATCCTGATTGGTGACAGCAGTACCGCTTCGGATATGGTCATTGTATCACTCGATGTGACATCCGAAGTGATTTTTGAAGCCTGCCGCAAGAATGCCAAGATTATTGTGACACATCATCCTGTGATTTTCCATCCGCTGAAAGTACTTTGCAGTGGAGAAGTGCCGTATCTTGCCGCCAAGAACGGCATTACCGTCATCTCCGCCCATACCAATCTCGATATTGCAAGGGGAGGCGTCAATGATACGCTGGCAGAGTGTGCAGGAGTGGTGGCAGAACAGTATTTTGACGAGGAGTGTATGCTGATTGGTCATCTGGAAGAGCCTACCTACAGCATGGCTTTTGCGGCGGAACTGAAAAACAACCTGAATATCAGTGGTCTGCGGTTTACGGATGTATGCCCGAAAATCTATAAAGTGGCCGTATCCTGCGGGGCGGGAGGAAACAATATTTTCCTTGCCGCACAATATGGGGTCGATGCCTTCGTGACGGGAGAAATCAAGCACCATGAAATCTTATTTGCCAATGAGCATGAGATTTCCGTGTTTGACCTCGGCCACTTCAACTCGGAAGATATCATCGTTCCCAAGTTAGTGGCAAGCCTTTCCAATTTCTTCCCCGACACCATTTTCCGCAAATCCGAAACTTTCAGCGACAAGCTGATCTATCTTAACTGACCGGAGCAACAAATCATGGCACTTGACGGCGCATTTTTAAGACATATCAAAAAAGAATTGGAAGCCAACCTGCTCAACAGCAAGGTCGATAAAATTTATCAACCCTCCCGTGATGAAATCATTCTTTCCATGCGTTCCCGTGAAGGAGTGAAAAAACTGCTTCTCTCTGCACGGGCAGGCAGTCCCCGTATTCATATAACGGCGGTTTCGGTTGAGAATCCCAAGACACCGCCGATGCTTTGTATGCTGCTGAGGAAACGGCTGTGCGGAGCAAGGCTGAGAGAAATCCGCCAGCCTCAGTTGGAACGGCTGTTGTTTCTGGATTTTGAAGCCACTAATGAGTTGGGCGATACGGTCATGCTGACGCTTGCCATGGAAATCATGGGACAGTACAGCAATCTTGTATTCCTTGACAGAGAGGGTATCATCATTGATGCTGTCAGGC
>ONUD01000052.1 GCA_900320925.1 uncultured Eubacteriales bacterium | reverse complement strand
GCTATGAGGAAGCGTTCATTCAAAATGTGCAGGTCTATCCCGATACTACGGCCATTCAAAATGTTTCCCTCGTGCCGAATTTCGAGAACGTCGATATCCCCTACCCGACCCTGTGGGGGGACTTCCCTCCCAAAATCCCCGAAGCGGAAGTCAAGCGTCTGCCCTTTCCCAGCAATCTGGTCGTACTGCCCGAAACGGTCATTCCCGAATTTATCGTGGTACACGCCGGCGTCCCCTCCGACACCTCCGCTCCCAACTACACCGTGACGTTCAAGGACTATATCAAAAATGTGGCAAGCAGTGAAATTTACGCCAGCTGGCCCCGTGAAACGCTGAAAGCCAACATCCTTGCCATTCTGTCCTTTACGCTGAGCCGTGTCTACACCGAGTGGTACAGGAGCAAGGGGTATGACTTCACCATCACCTCTTCCACCGCCTATGACCAGGCTTTCACCTACGGCAGAAACATCTTTCAGGAGATTTCCGACATTGTTGATGAAATATTCACGCTTTATATCTCCCGTCCCGACATCAACCAGCCCCTCTTTACGCAGTACAGTGACGGCATCAAAGTGGTGCGTGCCGGCTGGCTGAGCCAATGGGGTTCCAAGGAACTGGGCGATCAGGGCTATTCTGCCATCCAGATCCTGAAAAGCTACTACGGCTATGACATTGTGCTGAAAGAGGCAAAAAAAGTGACAGGCATTCCCTTGTCCTTTCAGGGTGTCCTCCAGATCGGATCAAGGGGAGAGCCTGTCCGCACCATCCAGCGGCAGTTGAATACCATTTCCCGCAACTTCCCGCTCATCGGCAGGCTGGCCGTTGACGGCATCTACGGTCCCAAGACCGCACAAGCCGTCAGAGTTTTTCAGGAGGTCTTTGACCTGCCTGTGACAGGGGTCGTCAACTTCCCGACATGGTATCGCATCTCCGATATTTTCAATGCCGTATCCGACAGCAGTCAGCGGTAAAGCTTTTCAGCTTGACTGACAATCTGTCCGGCAGCATCGGCACTGACTGTATTTTCAATATGGCCGTTCAACACGGCAATCATGGTCTTTGCTTCCGATTCATACAGCGAGAAGCTATCCTCCGCTTCATCGGTATAAGTCACCTTCATGCGGAACACTTCCTGACAGCCGTCCAGTGTTGCAGGTATCTCCTCTCCACGCTCCAAAGCGGAAAGGGCGGCTGCCAGCTCATACAGTGCCGTATTATCCAGCTTTTCTTCCTCACGGTACAACGTGGTCTGTACGGCTTCTTCATAGGTGGGATTGAGGACTGTCTCACGGCGGAACATATAATGATCGGTACGGCCGTCCACGGTGATGTCCACGGCATCGGCATTGTCCAAGCTCACCGAAAAAGCATATTCTCCCAGAAAATCCCGATAAGAGGCACCGTACCAGTCTGCTTCCTCTTTGGAAAGCGTGTAGACAATGGTACCGCCCTGCTTCATGAAATAAAAGCTGCCATCCTTGTCGGCTTGGGAAGCAAGAAGCTCTACGGTGGTATTTTCCGTCGTGGACACCTTGATGTCCATGTACGGCTCTGCAAGACCGTATTGTGCCAGTTCCTCTTCTTTCACGCCTGCCGCTGCCACGGTGGAAGCCGTGTAGTCAAAAAACAGCGTTCCGAAATCGACAAAGGCACTCCTGCTGCACGTTTCGGAATAGGGTGATGTCATCACATCGGGATATGTTATCAGCACCGGCTGGTCATAGCCCGTACCCGTGATGCTCACCGAGGCAATGTCCTCGGATTCCGCCATCTCGCCGGTCAGGGTTTTTTCAAACAATTGCAGCTTGTCCACCAAAAACATATCCACCGAGGAGGCATTCACCAGATACACACTTTTGTCACCGTCGATACGGCAGTAAATACCGCTTTGGTCAGGTGCTTCCCTGCCGAGAGCCATTTTGATTGCAGAATCATCACTGTAGATGATAGTGACCTCTGAAGCAGGCTTGTCCAGACCGTAATCGGCATATTTCTTTCCTGACTTGTCCACGACTCTGACAGCCGCCGCCGACAGACACTCCGATACCAATGCATCGGTCATATACTTGGAAAGCACCGAGGTTTCATAGCCCTGCATGGTGTAGATAACGGCAATTTCCTCACTGCTTTCTTCCTCCTTGGCATAGTCATAGCCCAGCAGCTGGTATTCTCCGCTTTGGTTCTTCACCGTGATGTCCTCCGCCCGCAGGGAGGATTTGTCAAACAGGAGAATATCCCCTGACGCTGTTTCCGTATGCTCCTTTTCGGACGGCAGGAGCAGCACTACTGTCAGCACTGCTCCCAGCACCGCTACAACAGAAGAAGCTGCTATGATTCGTTTCGTTGTTTGTTTCATGGCCGGTTTCCTCCGTTACAGGCTGCGGCGTACCAGGAATACCGTCAGACCGCAGCCCAGTATCATCAGCGGAAGCACCGCATACAGGGCAAACCCTAACCAGAACCTTGCCTGTGCATCCAGCTCGATATCCACCTGCGACAGTACCTTGTCAGGCACAACGATCATGGAAGCATCACGTCCGCTGCATTCTGCCATCATCGTCATGATATAGGTCTGATTGCCAGTTGTTTTGCT
>ONUD01000061.1 GCA_900320925.1 uncultured Eubacteriales bacterium | reverse complement strand
TGGGGGCAGGGGTGCTGATAGGGGTGATTCTTTGTACCAAATTGCTGGAAAAAGCCATGCAGTGTTTTCCAATGCAGACGTTCATGATGATCACGGGATTTGTCATGGCATCAGTCTATGATATATTCCCCGGCCTGCCGACAGGAGCAGAATGGCTGGTGTGTCCGATATTGCTGACAGCGGCCTTTGTACTGGTGAGCATGGTATCACTTCGGCAAGGATAAAAAATGCCACGCTTTTGACAGCGTGGTATTTTTTTATCTGTCGCGAATGTCAATGTAGGGAGTCCGCTCATGCACGTTCATGTAAGCGGGACGGATAATTTTATTCTGGTTGACCAGTTCTTCCATGCGGTGAGCCGACCAGCCGGCGATTCTTGCAATGGCAAAGATTGGGGTAAACAGCTTGCGGGGAAGATCCAGCATACTGTAGACAAAACCGCTGTAGAAATCGACATTGGCACTGACACCTTTGTAAATGCGTCTTTCCTCGGCAATGACCTCAGGAGCCAGCTTTTCCACAAGAGAATACAGCTTGAATTCGTCTATACGTCCCTTTTCTTCGGAGAGCTTTTCCACAAAGCCCTTAAAGACCCTTGCACGGGGATCGGAAATGGAGTAAACGGCATGACCCATTCCATAAATCAGTCCTGCCTTGTCAAAAGCTTCCCCATGGAGGAGCTTAACAAGATAGCGACGCACTTCGGCTTCATCGGTATAATCAGAGAGGTTCTTTTTCATATCCTCGAACATTTCCACCACTTTGATATTGGCACCGCCGTGTTTGGGGCCTTTGAGAGAGCCTAAAGCAGCCGCAATGGCAGAGTAGGTATCTGTACCGGAGGAGGTCACAACGTGAGTGGTAAAACTGGAGTTGTTGCCGCCGCCGTGTTCGGCATGGAGTACCAGTGACATATCCAGCAGTTTGGCTTCCAGTTTGGTATATTGGGAATCCGCCCGAAGCATATAGAGGATATTTTCCGCCGTTGAAAGATGAGGCTGAGGGGAATGGATAATGAGGCTCTTATTGCGTTTATAGTGGTTGAACGCCTGATAGCTGTAGACAGAAATCACGGGGAACTGTGCAATCAATTGCAGACACTGTCTAAGTACGTTTGGCAGGGAGGTATCATCTGCCGCAGGGTCATAGGAGTACAGGGTCAGGACGCTTCTGGCAAGGGCATTCATCATGTCGGTACTGGGAGCTTTCAGGATCACGTCACGGGTAAAATAGTGAGGGAGCTTGCGGTATCTGGCAAGCAGGGAGGTAATTTGTTCCAACTGCGTGCTGTCGGGCAGTGTGCCGAACAGCAGCAGATAAACCACTTCTTCAAAACCGAATCGGTCATCATGAATAAATCCCTTGACAATCTCCTCCACGTCCACACCACGATAATACAGCTTTCCGTCACAGGGAATCGTTTGTCCGTTCACGACCTTGTTGGAGCATATTTCGGAAATTTCGGTCAGACCTGCACGAACGCCTTTGCCGTTAATATCTCTCAGACCTCTTTTTACATCATATTGGGCATACAGTTCTTTGTTGATCGTTCCGTTTTGAATACATAATTGGCTTAGTTCCTGAAGTTCGGGGGTAATGGTAAACATCTCTTCGTTGTGCAAGTTTTTCATCTCCGTTTAAAATAGTATCATATGCTTCTACAGCATAGTTCTATTATACCATAAATTTGGTATTTGTAAATACTTTGCCAAAAAACAGGGAAAGGGAACTTTTTTATCAAGTTGCCCTGAGATTTTTTTCTGTTGATATAGACAAAACGGCAGAAATCTGTTATGATAATAAATTGATAGAAAAATCATTAACAGAAAGGTGTTTTGGCATTTGGACAGCGTACTGATCGTGTCGGGAAGTGAACAAGGCAGCAGCACTCTTGTGAAACTGCTGGCGTCAGAGGGGTTCAATGACATCGACAGTGCAGAAAGCGGTGCCGATGGACGGCAAAAGCTGGCTGCTCATGCCTATGATTTAGTTCTGATTAACACACCGCTGTCAGATGAGTTCGGTGACGGACTGGCTCTTGACATCACGGAAGAAACGGATGCCGGAGTGGTACTCATCGTGAAAGGGAAACAGGAAGCCGACATAGAAAGCCGTGTTGCCAAATACGGTGTACTGGTTCTCGGAAGACCACTGCCGATTCCGCTCTTCCGAAAGGCAATCCATCTGATGGAGGCTGTGAAAAACAGGCTGGGAGGCATGAAAAACGAAAATGTGAAGCTCCGCCAAAAAATTGATGACATCCATGTTATCAACCGTGCAAAAGGTATTTTGATGGAATATCTTTCCATGACAGAACCTCAGGCACATCGGTATCTTGAGCGACAGGCAATGGATCTGCGGATTACGAAGATTGAGGTTGCCAAGCGGCTGTTGAGTACCTATGAAAACTGAGTGAAGATTATTAGAAAGGATTGGTCAACAACTATGGAGAAAAAAGCCTATCTGATTTTGGAAAATGGGGATATTTATGAAGGCTTTGCTTTCGGTGCGGAAAAGGAAATCGTCGGGGAGCTGGTCTTTACGACAGCCATGACCGGCTATCTTGAAACACTGACCGACCCGAGCTATTTTGGACAGATCGTCTGCCAGACATTTCCGCTGATCGGCAATTACGGTGTGATCCCGTCTGACTTTGAAAGCAGGAAGCCTGCTTTGAAAGCCTATATTGTAAGAGAGTGGTGTCAGCAGCCGTCCAATTTCCGTTGTGACGGTGTGCTTGACACCTTTTTAAAGGAAAACGGCATTCCCGCCCTGTACGGCATTGATACCCGCTGCCTGACCAAAACCGTCAGAGAATACGGTGTCATGAATGCCAAAATCACCTACACCAAGCCCTCGGCACCGGATGCCGAAAGTCTGAAATCCTATAAAGTGACAGAGGCCGTCAAGTCTGTCACCTGTGAAAAACAAGAATCTTTTGAGGCTGAAAACGGTCAGTACCATGTGGTATTGATGGATTTCGGTGCCAAGCAGAATATTTGCCGGGAACTGGTAAAGCGTGGCTGCCATGTCACCGTGGTGCCAAGCAGCACGACTGCCGAACAGGTCAAAGCCTTGCACCCTGACGGTATCATGCTCTCCAACGGCCCCGGCGACCCGCAGGAAAATCAGGAAATTATTGCTCAATTGAAGCTCCTGTGTGAGGAAAAGATCCCGACCTTTGGTATCTGTCTGGGACACCAGCTCCTTGCCCTTTCTCAGGGAGCCAAAACCCAAAAGCTCAAATATGGCCACAGGGGTGCCAACCAGCCTGCTACCGAGGTCAGAACCGGACGTGTTTACATCACCAGCCAGAACCACGGCTATGCCGTGATTGCCGATACCCTGCCGGACACGGCCTATGAAAGCTTTGTCAATGCCAATGACGGCACCTGTGAGGGCGTTACCTATACCAATATGCCTGCCTTTACCGTGCAGTTCCATCCGGAAGCCTGCGGCGGTCCGCTGGATACGTCATTCCTGTTTGACAAATTTATCAAAATGATGGAGGAGAACAACAATGCCTAAAGATAACAGTATCAAAAGAGTTCTTGTCATCGGTTCCGGTCCTATCGTCATCGGACAGGCAGCCGAATTTGACTATGCAGGTACACAGGCGTGCCGTGCCTTGAAAGAAGAAGGACTGGAAGTCATCCTCGTCAACTCCAACCCTGCTACCATCATGACCGATAAGGCGATGGCAGATAAAGTCTATATTGAACCCCTCACTCTTGAAACGGTCAAAAGAATCATTATTAAAGAACAGCCCGACTCCCTGCTGTCCACACTGGGCGGTCAGACAGGTCTGACCCTCTCCATGCAGCTTGCCAAGGAGGGCTTCCTGAAAAAACACCATGTCAAGCTGCTCGGTGCCAACCCGGAAACCATCGATAAAGCCGAGGACAGGCAGATGTTTAAGGATACCATGGAATCTATCGGCCAGCCTGTCATTCCTTCCACTGTTGTCAATGATGTGCCGTCAGCCGTGGAATTTGCCAACCAAATCGGCTATCCCGTCATTATCCGTCCTGCTTTTACACTGGGCGGTACAGGCGGCGGTATTGTCAATAATGAAGTGGAACTGCGGGAAATCACCGCCAACGGACTGGAGCTTTCCCCCATTACACAGGTACTGGTGGAAAAATGCATTGCCGGCTGGAAAGAAATCGAATTTGAAGTCATGCGTGACAAAATGGGCAATGTCATCACGGTCTGCTCCATGGAAAACTTTGACCCCGTGGGTGTCCATACGGGTGACAGTATCGTTATTGCCCCTGCTGTCACACTGGCAGACAAAGAATATCAAATGCTGCGTTCCGCCGCTTTGAACATCATCTCGGCACTCGGTGTAGAGGGTGGCTGTAACTGCCAGTTTGCCTTGGAACCCGAAAGCTTCAACTATGCCGTCATCGAGGTCAATCCCCGTGTATCCCGTTCGTCAGCCCTTGCTTCCAAGGCAACCGGCTATCCGATCGCCAAGGTGGCCGCTAAGCTTGCCATCGGTTATACCCTCAATGAAATCAAAAATGCCGTGACGGGTACCACCTATGCCTGCTTTGAGCCGGCACTTGACTATGTGGTGGTAAAGTTCCCGAAATGGCCGTTCGATAAATTCGTCTATGCCAAGAGAACCCTCGGTACACAGATGAAAGCAACCGGCGAAGTCATGTCCATCGCCCCCACCTTTGAGCAGGCTCTCATGAAAGCCGTCAGAGGAGCGGAAATCCGTCATGATACCATGTCCTCTCCGAAATTTGAAGCCATGAGTGACAGTGAAATCCATGACAGACTGTCCGTCTGTGACGATGAACGCTCTTTCTGCGTGTATGAAGCTCTCAAGAGGGGCATCTCCGTGGAGGAGATCCACCGTATCACCATGATAGACGAATGGTTCTTATACAAGCTTCTCAATCTGGTGGAATGTGAGAGAGAGCTTGCCCATGCCGCACTGACAGAAGAACTTTACCGCAAAGCCAAACTCCTCGGTTTCCTTGACAGAACCATTGAAAAGCTGACCGGCTCCAAGGTACAGAACCCGATGGTACCTGTCTATAAGATGGTCGATACCTGTGCCGCCGAGTTCAAGGCAGAAACTCCTTACTTCTACTCCACCTTTGATACCGATAATGAAGCGGATGCTTTCATCAAGGAGCAGAACTCTCCCCGTCAGACCATTATCGTATTCGGTTCCGGTCCTATCCGTATCGGCCAGGGCATTGAATTTGACTATGCCTCGTTACACTGTGTATGGGCATTAAAACGGGCTGGCTATGATGTGGTCATCGTCAACAACAACCCCGAAACCGTTTCCACCGACTTTGACACTGCCGACAGACTGTATTTTGAACCGCTG
>ONUD01000062.1 GCA_900320925.1 uncultured Eubacteriales bacterium | reverse complement strand
CGAGGGCGGTCAGCTCACAGAAGCAGTACGCAGAAAGCCGTACTCAGTTGTACTCTTTGACGAGATTGAAAAGGCACACCCTGATGTATTCAATATGCTCCTGCAAATCCTTGATGAGGGACGTCTGACAGATTCTCAGGGCAGGCACGTTAACTTCCGCAATACCGTTATTATCATGACCTCCAATGTCGGGGCAAGGCTCATTACGGAAAAACAGAGGAATTTAGGTTTCTTCGGCGGTGAGGAAACTGCCAATGATGACGCCAAAGTCAGGGAAGCAGTCCTGGGTGAACTGAAAAAGCTGTTCAAGCCGGAATTTCTCAACAGGGTAGATGATACCATCGTGTTCCACAAGCTGACAAGCGAGGATATCCAGAAAATTGCCGCCAACCTGCTGAAAGGACTGGAAAAACGGCTTGCCGAGCTGGACATCAAGGCACAATTCACTCCCGAAGCCGTAAAAGCGGTTGCCGAAGCGGGCTTTGATGAATTGTACGGTGCCAGACCGCTGAAAAGGGCGATTCAGTCGCATATGGAAGATGCGATTTCTGAGAAAATGCTGGACGGCTCTGTCAAGAGCGGTGACACCATTCTGTGTGACTACAAGGACGGCAGTTATACCTTTACCGTATCGGAGGACAAGCCATGAATTTCAGAATCGGACACGGCTATGATGTACACCGTTTTGCCGACAACAGAAAATTGATCCTTGGCGGCGTGGAGATACCGTATGAAAAGGGACTGCTGGGACATTCCGATGCAGACGTACTGGTACATGCCGTCATGGATGCCCTGCTCGGGGCGGCGGCACTGGGGGATATTGGCACCCACTTCCCCGACAATGACCCTGCTTACAGCGGTGCGGACAGTATCCTGCTCCTGCAAAAAGTTACAGCCCTGCTTGCTGAAAAAGGCTATGCTGTCGGCAACATTGATGCCACTGTCATCGCCCAACAGCCAAAACTCAAGTCTTATATTCCGCAAATGTGTGAACGGCTTGCCGCCGCCATGCAGACGGATTCTGACAATATCAGTATCAAGGCCACCACTGAAGAGAAGCTTGGCTTCACAGGGCGATTGGAGGGTATCTCTGCCCATTGCGTGGCACTGATTCAAAAGGAGTGTCAAACGGCATGAAACAGATTCTGGCAGTCATGACAGGCGGCACGATTGGAAGCTGCTGCCGCCATGGTGTCATTTCCGTGGAGGGGGGCAGGTGCAGGGCGATTGAACGGTACAGGGAGGTCTATGGAGAGGATACGGTATTCACCGAGGTGCAGCCGCTGAACATTCTGAGTGAGAACCTGAACAAGCACCACTGGGAGATACTGGTCAATTTCCTGCTGGAGCAGGATTTGTCAGCATACGATGGGATTCTGATTCTGCATGGAAGTGATACACTGTCCTATACCTCCGCCATGCTGGGACTGTGCCTGAGACATTTGGCAGTCCCCGTTGTACTCACTGCCGCCGACCGTATCCCCGATGATCCACGGAGCAATGCCGTGTGCAACATTCATGCGGCGGTGACGGTGATCAACCGTTTTTCTTGCGGTGTATTCACGGTCTATCGCAACAGCGGAGAGGATTTCTGTTCGGTGTACCTTCCCACGCTGTTGCAGGAAGCGGACAGGGTATCAGGCAGGTTTTCCTCGTTTGACGGCACACTGTTCGGAAAGGTGACAGAAAGCGGACTGACGATAGGCACAGAACAGTTGTGTCCTGTCAGGGAACCGTGCCTGCTGAAAGAGGGCAGACTGCATTTGGCGAATGACGTTATGATGATACGTCCGTATCCGTCCCTGCTGTATGCTGCCATTGCCCTGCCTGCGTCCGTCAAAGCCGTCCTGCATATTACGTACCATTCCGGCACCACCGCAGAAGAG
The DNA here is from genome assembly GCA_900320925.1 of uncultured Eubacteriales bacterium. Classification (GTDB taxonomy): domain Bacteria; phylum Bacillota; class Clostridia; order Oscillospirales; family Acutalibacteraceae; genus UBA1213. Next base: position 1,123 of record ONUD01000062.1, on the reverse strand, counting down.
GCTCTGTCCCTGCTCAAACGGTGCCAAGCACAGGGCATTGATTTTTACGTCACTTCCGTCACGGGAAGTGCCTTGTATGAAACGGCGGCACTTTTGTTGGAAAACGGTGCCGTACCCATTGCGGACTTATCGAATGAAGCGGCCTATGCCACACTGCTGCTCCGATACAATCCATAACAAGAACCCAATCTGACGCCGCTTTGTCAGATTGGGTTCTTTTACTGCACCTGTTCTGTTTCATCCACTCTGGAAGTCGGGTCAACTTCCAGTGTTTTATGGTACTCTACACGGTCGATCCGACAATTCGGACCAATCTTAATATGCTTTCCTCTGACTTCATGAGCCTTGACATTGATAAGCTCAATGTAATCTCCAATCACCAAAGGAAGCGTGACATCCACTCCCTCACTTTTCAGCATCCTTGCCACTCTGGTATTTTTGGAGCGGATGTAGATGTTTTTGGCAATGATGGTATCCGCATAGATAAAGCCGAAAGAATCAATGGTTTCTGCTTTAATGAGCTGATTGACGGACACCGAACCTTCGGCATTGATGGCTCTTGCGGTGATACTGCCCTCATTGCGGATGGTAAACGAACCTTTGACATCCAGTGTATCCGTTTTCAGGTCGGAAGAAAGCTTTACGGCACCCTTGCAGTCAATGCGATTTGCGGTGACGATTTCCTCTCCCGATACAAACAATGCTCCCATGCACTGCAATTCATCGCATATCACCTTTCCCATCAGACGGGTGGTTCCCTTGCAGAGGAACTTACTGCATGAAAAGCTGTCCATGCATTTCAAAAATCCGTTGACGGTCAGTTTCTCTGCTTTTAATTCTTTGGGTGCTTCCGCATAGCCGTCTATGGTCAGTTCCTCATAGGCAGTTTCTGTCAGGGACTGATTTCCTTTGATTGCCGTTTTCATTGCCATTCCTCCGTTTCATTTGTTAATAGGACAGTACCTCATGACCGTCCTCTGTGACAAGCACCATGATTTCCCATTGGGCAGACGGCTTTTTATCTGCTGTATACACGGTCCAGCCATCGTTTTTGTCAACGATGACCTTGTCCGTTCCCATATTGACCATTGGCTCTATCGTGAAGATCATCCCGGGAACAAGG
>ONUD01000210.1 GCA_900320925.1 uncultured Eubacteriales bacterium | reverse complement strand
GATTTCTCTGACATACGCCAATGCGGCTAAGGCTTCCTTGTCGTCACACAAATGATATGCTTCCTCCAGCACATCTATGCCGCCGAACAGAGCAGGCAGCTTTCTGATTAAATTGACATACGGTGTCTGCTCCAATGTATCCAGCACGGAATTTAAAGCAGAATAGTTTTTTGACTCGATAAAGAAACGTATTTCCTCTCTCTCCTCGTCACTGACAGGCAGCTTTCCGGCAAGTGCTTTAAAAAATCCGGCATGACCGATTTCAATGCGGAAATCGGGTACACACTTTGACAGTGCCTCAACAGCCGTTGTAATGACCTCCAAGTCAGCCCGTTTGCCGCTTGCCCCGATCAGTTCCACGCCTGTTTCCATCACTTCATTGCTTCTGCCCGTCAATCCGAGATTGTTTCGATAGACACGCTGGTTATAGTACAGTCTGATGGGCTGCTGCATATTCTTGAGTCGGGTGGATACCATTCTGGCAATCGGCAGCGTGGAATCAGGACGCATGACCATCAGTCTGCCTTTGGCATCACTCATCTTGAACATATATTCCATCGGAATGCCGGAAAGTTCCTCCGAAAACAAGTCATAAAACTCAATGCAAGGTGTCAGAACCTCATGAAATCCCCGATTAGAAAACACCTTTCCCAGAATGGAGGATACTGTTCTGTTGGCAAGGCACTCCTCGAAAAGAAGATCCTTTGTTCCCTCAGGTGTCATTTTTGCATAATTTTTCATTCATTGCTCCCCATTTCATACTTTATTATAGTAAAGCAATAATATGATAACATATTACCGCACCATTGTCAAGGGTTTTTAACTGTTTTTCTTTATCACATTTAACATTCCTGATTTTAAAAATAAAAGTTTTGGCTAATCACTTTTGTTCCGGACATTTATCCGATTTCCCCCATTTTAAGACACTTTGCCCAATTTCATGCAAAAATTCTAAAATTTTCACCCAAGATATTTTAAAATAGTTCTTGTTTTTATTTCATTTATGTGGTAATATAAGTATGGAAGTATGCGGTAATATTTTGGACTTATCGCATCTGCCATATCTCACAGAGATGTGACAACCCAAAAAAGTTTTTAAAAGGGGGTATTTTTCATGTTCTGGGAAAGATTTTACAATCTGTGTCTTCGCAACGGCAAAAGACCGAATCCTGTTGGAAAAGAAATCGGACTATCATCCGGCATCATCAGCAAGTGGAAAAACGGCGGTATACCGAATGGTGAAACTTTGATGAAGCTTGCCAGGTATTTCAATGTATCTACAGACTACCTGCTCGGACTCAGCCCGTATATTCAAATCAACGGTGAATTGGTTGCAATGGAGTACACTGACCTCGAATTAAAAAAGCAGATCACTGACAACATTGCCGCATTGAACAACAAAGGATTGACGAAAGTCGCTGAATATTCCAAGGATCTTGTTTGCAGCAAAAATTATGAAAAAGAAGAAGCTGTCAGCAATCCTGAAATCGGCTGACCAAACAAAAAAGACCCTGTACTGATGAGAGTACAGGGTCTTTTTGTGTCATTTGACGGTAACATTAAAATATTTTTTGGATACGGTACCGCTGCTGTCCTTGACTTTGATGCAAAGGTTATAGGAGGTTTTCTTACCGGGTTTCACTGAAACAGTCTTATTGGTACTGTAGTCCTGTGCGGTTGTCCAGATGCTCTGGGCTTCCTGCTTGTAGAATACCGCATAGGTGTAGCTGCCTGTGCCGCCCGTAGCGGAACACTTGGCTGTCAGGGAGCTGCCATAGCTGATGGTGGCAGCGGACAGCGTGGAAGTATTGGCAAGAGCCTTGTTGACGGTCACATCAAAATATACTTTGCTGACCGTTCCCGCACTGTCTTTCACCTTGATACAGATATCATACGTGGTAGCTTTGCCCGGCTTGACAGATACAGTGGCATTGGCTTGATAATCCTGTGCCGTTGTCCAGATAGACTGTGCTTTCTGCTTGTAGAATACGGCGTAGGTATAACTGCCTGTCCCGCCTTTCGCAGAGCATTGAGCTGTCAGAGAATTGCCATAGCTGATCGTCGTAGAGGAAAGCTTGGAGGTATTGGTCAGAGCCGTACCGGTTACAGTGAAAGTCGGGTAAATTTTTGCCACCGTTCCGGCACTGTCCTTGACCTTAATGCAGACATCATAAGAAGTTGCTTTGCCGGGTTTGATAGATACAGTGGTATTTGTTTTAAAATCTTGAGCCGTTGTCCATTTGGTCTGGGCTTTCTGCTTGTAGTAGACCGCATAGGTGTAGCCGCCCGAACCGCCCGATGCCGCACACTTGGCAGTCACGGTATTGCCATACGGAATGGTGGTTGCCGAGAGAGTGGAGGTATTTTTCAGTTCATTGACAGGTGTGGACGTCACTGTCACCTTGGTCGTGGCAGTAATGTTGGATTTGGAATCCACGCCGTTGACCGCAATCGTATAGGTACCTGTTTTGGAGGGTGTCCATGTAAAGGTATTCGAGGTGGAAG
>ONUD01000171.1 GCA_900320925.1 uncultured Eubacteriales bacterium | reverse complement strand
GGAGGGAGCGTGGCGGCAACGCAGTATCCATTGTCATATCGTTCATCGGGAAAATGAATTGGTGCATTTTCACAACACATTTGAAAACTTGCTCATTGATCATTTCAAAATTGATTTCCGTGTTCCATGCATCATTGTTGTGCTTTCCATCATGCATGATTAACGGTTTTGGTTTTGCCGTACCGAATCATCCTCGGCAGTTCCACCACCAGTACTGCCAGCATCAATAAAACAATCGTGCCAAAAGAACCCGTCAGCCATAAAACAATCTGTCCTGCACCTGCAACCCTTAGAATTACCCTGCCTTTCACCTCTTTCGATGCAACCGTATCTTCTTCCTCCAGAAGATACCCGTCTGACTGCACTTTGGCAATTTGTTCCATTCTGATTTTTCCGTGGGAAACGGCATAGACTATCTCCTCTCCCTGCCGGTACTCATTTTGCACATCCGTCAGCAAAAGCTCCTTGCTGTCGGATGTGATATGATAGCCAATGCCGAATATCGTAGGATAATCGTCAAACAAAAAAATCTGAGCATACATCCTGTACAGATTCAACAGTATCATGGTACCCGACAGGACAATAAAAATGATTTGCAGGATTTTGAAAATAATCTTCATGTTTTTCACCTCTACATCAGCCGCAGTTGACTGCTTTCAGGCAATTCTCCAAAAGCTCCCGTCTCTCTCAGCATATCAATGACTGCTTTGGATACCTTGGCTCTTTGTTGAAAGTCCTCAACCGACATAAATTCTCCGTCTTTTCTCGCCTGTGCAAGACCTGCCGCCGCCGCCTCTCCAACACCCGACAGTGCTACAAACGGGAGACGTATTTTGCCGTCCTCTACCAGAAATCGCCTTGCATCGGAATGGTACAGGTCAATGGGAAGCACTTCTATCCCTCTTGCCAGCATTTCATTGATAATTTGCAGGGTGGCATAGGTAGTTTCTTCCTTAGCGGTAGCTTCTTTTTTCTGTATCTTCATATTGATTTCATCCATCTTATTCCGCACCGCCTGCCTGCCCTTTATCACCAGTGCGGCATCAAAATCCTCACTTTTCACGGTGAAATAGGCGGCATAGTATTCTGTCGGATGATGCACCTTGTACCATCCCAGCCGCAGGGTGGCAATCATATAGGCGGCGGCATGGGCTTTCGGGAACATATACTTGATTTTCATGCAGGAATCAATGTACCACTGCGGCACATGATGGTCTTTCATGGCTTGGATATGCTCCTGTGTCAGCAGTTTGGTAGCATTACCCTTTCGCACAATCTCCATGATTTTAAATGACATATCGGGATCCAGTCCCTTATGCATGAGATACACCATGATATTGTCACGGGTTCCAATCACTTCGGAAATCGTGCATATCTTTTTGGCAATCAAATCGGCGGCATTGCCAATCCAGACATCGGTGCCATGGGACAGCCCCGATACCTGCAAGAGGTCAGAAAAGGTTTTGGGCTGTGTTTCAATGAGCATATTGCGTACAAAGTTCGTTCCTACCTCCGGCAGGGAAAATGTCCCCGTTTTGGAGTCAATCTCCTCCGGTGTAACACCCAATGCATCGGTGGATACAAACAATGACATAACCTTCGGGTCACTCATGGAAACGTCCATGACACTGATACCCGTATATTCCTCCAGATAATGGTAAATTGTCGGCACATCATGCCCCAGTTCATCAAGCTTGCATACGGTATCATGAATGGAATGGAAGTCAAAATGGGTCGTAATGATGTCGGTTTTCTGGTCATTGGCAGGACGCTGTATCGGGCAGAATTCATAAATGTCATTCATTCTCGGCACTACCACCATGCCCGCAGGATGCTGACCCGTGGTTCTCCGAACCCCTGTACAGCCCCCTGCCAGACGCAGTTCTTCTGCCCTGTTCAGGGAGTAGCCCTTGACCTCTTCAAACTTCTTGACAAATCCCAGTGCGGTCTTGTCGGCCACCGTACCAATCGTACCTGCTTTAAAGACATTCTCTTTACCGAACAGTTCTTCTGTATAACGATGGGATTTTGTCTGATACTCACCTGCAAAGTTCAGGTCAATATCAGGGGTCTTGTCACCTTTGAACCCCAGGAAAGTTTCAAAGGGAATATCATG
>ONUD01000054.1 GCA_900320925.1 uncultured Eubacteriales bacterium | reverse complement strand
TCTTTTGTGCAGGACAGACAGGTTTTCAGGAAGTTTTTCGCGGCCTTTCGATTGACAGAGAAGCTGTTTTCACACCTTTTGGAAGCCCGCAGCAGCATCAGCGGTACAGACAGTGATACATGGCGTGCATGGGCAAGGAACGGCTTTTTGTAAATTTCATAGCAGTTGTTTTCTTCCAGAAAAGCACGAATCAAAGCCACGGTCTTGAGATAATCGTTCATCATGGCAGGGGTGACATTTTTTTTATGATAGCGTTGGTCGGGCTGGGTATAGAGATAGCTGCCGTCCTCCAGAGTAATGACCTTTTTGGCATAGTAGAACAGTTTCGTGCAGGTGATGACATCTTCATAGTACATATCGGGAACGGTAATATCATGGTCAAGGAAGAGCTGCCGCTTCCATAGCTTGTTCCACAGGAAAAACCGCACGGGTCTGTCAGGAAGGAGAATATAGAGTGCCTGTCCTCTGGCAAAGGTCTTGTTGTCGGAGGGCTGAAAGATGGTAGGCTTGATTTTGCCGCGGCGTCTTTTTCGGGGAAAGTAGTAGCAGTAGCCGCATACGGCGATATCCGAATCGGTATCGTTGACGGCATCGTGCAGGTTTTCCAGAAAGTCCTTTTTGATGCGGTCATTGCCGTTGACAAAGGCAAGGTATTCTCCTTTGGCCTGACGGATAGCAGTGTTGATGTCGGAGATGCAGGAAAAGCGTTCATCCTCAACAGACGCTTCTCCGCAAATGAGGACTTCAAAATCCTGAAAGGTCTGGTTCTGGATGGAACGCACACAGTTGTCAAGCGGATTTTGATAATGACAGGCATCGACAATGATGCTGATAGCAGGTGATTCCATGCAATTACTCCTTTGCCGTTAACGGCTGTTTTTTCTTTTTGATGCCCGAAAAGGGGAGAGAGATGAGGATGGTACCGTAGTAGGTGATGGTACGCCAAATCAGGATAGAGGATTTCATGGTTTCCGCCGATATGTATGCCATGAAGAAGGTGCTGAAGCAGTACTCCGCTGCACCCGAACCGCCGGGGAGGGGAACCATGCTGGATACCATCGTCACATAGGATTGGGCACACAGCATATCAAAGATATTCAAATGGGGGATATGGAATGACATGGCAATGCAGTAGGGTACTAAAAAGAATGCCGTCATCTGGATGGCTGTCAGCACGTAGATCTTGACTTGCAGGGATTTGTTGCGGTTGAGAGCCTTGTTGCTGGTGTGGAAGGATTCCAGTGTATCGTTAAGGCTTGCGATTTTTTCATCGACATTTTTCAGGATATGCAGCTTTCCAAGCAGTTTCAGGAAGCCGCCTGTCACTTTTTTGGTAAAGCCGTTGGCGAACGATGCCAGCAGCAGTACGACTAACATTCCCATCTGTGCGGCAAAGCCGATGGCGGAGAGTACCCACATGGCAGGGTCAAGATTTTCCGAAAAAAAGGAGAATCGCGACACCACCGCCACGATACAATAAGCGGCAAGGGTGAACTGCCAGACAAGGAATTTTTGTATCAGTGCGGAGGTAGCAACAGAGCCTTTAATGCCCGAACGGGACATCATCAGTACCTGCATGGGCTGTCCTCCTGTGGAACTGGGGGTCACGGCACAGTAAAACTGTCCCACCATGGAAGCGTGCAGTGCGGTTTTGAATTTCAGGTCAGGGACGGACTGTTTGACAAACAGATAAATGATGGTGGTATCAATGCTGATATTCAGCAGATGCAGAATGACGGCAGCCAGAATCCACCAGACACTGATTTCCAGACCGCTTTTAACAAGGTCAATCAGACCGTCCTCGGAAAAAATAAAATATATCACCAGAAAAATGGTCAGTGCCATAATGGCAATATTAAAAATCAACCCAAAGGATATTCGGAATTTTTTATTAGGAGTTTGCTCCATTTTTCATCACTCCGTCTATGAACAGTATATGTCTTATCTTATCATTTTTTTGGCGGTGGGTCAATAAAAAAATGCCAAAAACGACACGGTCTTTTATTGACATTTTTTGTCAGGTATTGTAATATGATAGTGCAGATATTTGCTGCAAAAGAATACAGTTGTCCGAACAGTCAGCGGCGGTGAAGGGACGCTTATGACAGGGAGGATGACTGTATTTTTTTGATGGAAGCGGAGATGCATTGTGCATATTCTATAAAAAATTTGTAATTATATCTCAAAAATCGCCAAGGAACATCCAAAAAAGAACTTGACAAAGCCAAAATACAAAATGTTGTATTTTGACGGGAAACAAACGGGAATCCCTACGGTTGAAAACTATTCCACCATTTTAACGGCCGGCAAACCTGTTGTTTTCCACTTTTTCAACAGAGTTATCAACAACTTTTCCTTTCATTTTCCACCCTTTTAACAGAGTTTTCAACTTTACAATGAGTATAATTTGTTTAAATCTCCGCCAAACCGTCCACAATACGGTATGAGGGGTGATGTAGTATGATCAAAGGCGTGAATCACAGTATGATAGAATTGCATGAAACAGGAAGTGAATACTATGAGCGGGCGATTCTGATTATCAAGCCCGAATATGCTTCGGTTCAAAGAGCCATTCTGGAGGAGGAAGCAAAAAAAATGCTCAGGGATCTGGACATTCCCTCTGCCATGAAAGCGAAAACGGGAATCATCAAGCGTATTGTCACGCTGCTTTGTGCGGCGGCGGCAGGGGCATTGATCATGGCGATATGGGGTATGTTCTGAAAAAGGGCGGCATATACATGGTGCGGGGTGATGTATGTGTCGGCAAGGCGGTATTTTTGGGCAGTGAGTGCCATAGGAATCTTTTTATGCGGCTATGCGGTGCATATCGGCTATGAGGTATCAGGTCATGCGGCATGGAGCCTGTTGGTATCCAGTGTGAACGGGAGTCCTTGGGAGCTTGTGAAGCCGTTTGCACTGGTATACATTTTGTGGACATTCATCGAACTGTCATGTCTGCGTCCGTCACTGCTGCATTTTGTCTGTGCAAGAATCATCATGCTTCACGGTTTTGCAGGTATGGGAATCCTGCTGACGGCATTTTTTGGCAATGTGATGGTGCTGCTGCCGGCACTGCTGGCGGCAGAGTATCTTTGCTCCTGCCTGTATCGGGCAAGGGTCAGGACGGAACTGTTTTTTGCACCGCTGATGGTATCCTTTATTGCCTTTTTCACGATCCTGCTGTTTGGCAGTGTCTATCCGCCGCCGTTCTTTCCGTTTCTGTGTTGACTTTGGGGGAGAGGGAGTGTAAAATAAAGAAAAGATGAGGGAGTGTGAAAAGGCATGAAAGTGGCAAAAATATCGCTCAGATTGTTGCTGATGGTACTGTCATGCATGATGATTTACTGGTACGTGATTTCAAGACTGGTAACAATAGGCAGTGTGGCAGGAACGCTGTTTTTTACATGGGTCGGCGTGAACAGTATCCTGTGGGATAAAATCGCCGCACTGGTACAGAAAATCAAAAAGCATCGTGTCGGAAATATTCTCTATCGAATCTTGTGTGTACTGGCGGCACTGATGTTTGTATGGATTGTGGTGATTCTCGGAGCCATGGCATACTTTGCCGGCAGACCTGCCGATGAAAATGCCACGGTCGTGGTGCTGGGCTGTCAGGTGAGAGGAACTTCCCCAAGTCTGATGCTCCGCAAGCGGATTGATGCGGCATATGAGTATCTTGTCAGCCATCCCGATGCCCCATGCATTGTATCAGGCGGTCAGGGCAGTGGGGAAATGATCAGTGAGGCACAGTGCATGTATGACAATCTGGTGTCAATGGGCATTGCCAAGGAACGGATCTATCGGGAGGATCGCTCGACCAATACCAGTGAAAACCTGCGTTTTTCGGCGGACATCATTCAGAAAAACGGTCTGAATCCCCAAATGGCAATTGTAACGGACGGATTTCATGAAATGAGGGCGGCTATTCTGGCAGGCCGTCTGGGATATGAATGCGGGGCGGTGCCGGCAAGGACACCAACCTATCTATCAGCGAATTTTACCACCCGTGAAGTACTTGCCGTTACGGCATCGCTCCTGCTGAACAGGTGACAGAAAGGGTTTGTAGTGTGAAAAAGAAAGTAGTTTCATCGGTGCTTGCCGTCACGCTGTTAGCGGCGGTTTTTGTACTGCCGATTGCCCATTCCAAACTGACGGGACTCTCTCAGGAGGACAGCCATGACGATGTTTCCAAAGCACCGACTGCCATCGTGGAGCCTTCCAAAAAGCCGGAAGAATCCCCCAAGGAAACCAAAAATGAAAAAAGCGTGTCGGTCATCGTGGAGCTGAACAGCGATTCTCTGGCAGATAGGGTCATTGCTTCGGGGGGAACCTATAGGAACGTGCCGCAGCTGACTGCTTCGGGAGAGGGCAAAAGCTGCACGGATACCATCCGCAAAAACCAGGCAGTCGTGAAAGCCAGTATCCAAAAGCTGCTGCCTGATTCGGATTTTTCCGCAAGCAGAACATACAGTGCCGTGATGAACGGATTTTCCTTACAAGTATCCGAAAAAAGCATTGATAAGATCCGGAAAATCAATGGAGTGAAAAATGTGTTCCTGACGGAGACACTGCTGTATCCTGAGGCGGAGGAAGCTGTCACGCAATCACAAAATGCCTTGATGAATCCTGTGTCGGAATGGGATGGAAGCGGAATGCTGATTGCCGTCATCGACTCGGAGTTTGACATCGGGCATGAAGCGTTTTCTCTTGCCCCCCAAAGCGTCAAGTACCAAAAGGAACAAATCGTTGCGATGGGCATGACGGAATCAGCCTATAAAAGTGAAAAAGTGGTGTATGCCTATGACTATGCCGAAAATGACAGCGATACATATACCGACAAGCTCCCCTCCCACGGGACAGCAGTCGCTGCACTGGCGGCAGGCAGAGGCGGAGCAGCACCCGAAGCACAATTGGCACTGATGAAAGTGGCAGGAGAGCAGACAGGGGTTTCTGTCGAGGTGGTGATGGCCGCTTTGGACGATTGTGCCAAAATAGGAGCAGATGTGGTGAATCTCAGTCTGGGGCATGACCGTGGTGCCGATGATGAGGACATCTTCGGCAAGCCCTTTGAAAGACTGCAAAAAACGGGAAGCATCGTTATCTGTCCTGCGGGCAATTCCGGCATGAACGGTACGGCCCCTGCCGATATTGACAACGGTACCCTGAATTATCTGGCGTGCGACCGTCATGTGACGGCGGCAGCGGCTTCTGTGAATCCTGTCCTGCTTGCCAAAGTGCTGACGGCGGACGATACGGCATTCTATTACTGTGACGTGCCGGCTCAGGAGAAGGATGGGCAGCTTACGGACATCGGAGTACAGGAGTACTGCTATATAGCGGACGGGGACTATGCAGCGGCAGCCGGCAAAACAGCCGTGGCACAGCGGGAAGAGGATATTGCCTTGCAATTGCAGAAAGCTTTTTTGGCGGATGCGACGGCACTGGTGCTGATCGACAGCAATGCGTATCATGACGATACGGTGCTGGATCATGAATGGATTCCCGTTGCCTTGTTGGACGATGAGGACAGCGGGTATTTCTCTGACTACACGGAGGGGACACTGCAAGCAGGGGATAATAAAGTACTGTTTGACAGCGGCAGCGGCAATCCCATGTCGGACACATCCTCATGGGGCGTGACGGCTGACCTCAGACTGAAGCCTGACATCACCGCAGTCGGGGAAAATGTGTATGCGGCAGTTGCGGGAGGCGGCTATGCCTGCCTGTCAGGTACGTCCGTGTCATCGGCATTCGTATCGGGAGCCTATGCCGTACTGCGGCAATACTTGCAGACCTATGAGTGGTTCACGGTGCTTTCTCCCGAAGAGCAGAGTCAGACCTTGACAGCCGTGATGATGAGCAATGCCGAGCCTGTCAAGGAGTACCGTGAGGACGGTGTGACCTATATCTCGCCCCGACAGCAGGGGGCAGGCAGGGTGGATCTTGCCAGTGCCGTGCATTCGGGAGCTTATCTGGACAGCCCGAAAGCGGAACTCGGTGACAGCATGACAGGAGAGTTTGCTTGCTCGTTCCGTATCAAAAATATTTCCTCTTTTGCACAGACGTTTTCTTTGGCATACTATATGCAGGAGGAAGCCGAAGTAACATTTTTATATGAAGGAGAGCCTGTGGAATCCCTTACCGTGGAAGCGGAGGGGGAAGCCGAGGTGCAGATGACGGTGCGTCTGGACGGGGTATATGCCTTGCAGCAGAGTACAAAATATCCGAACGGGTTTTATGTGGACGGCTATGCCGTGCTGACCAATGAGGAAGGCATGACACTGAATCTGCCATTTTTGGGATTCTGCGGTGACTGGGGGGCAATCGACCCTTTTGACAATACCGTCTATGATGCCCTGCCCGCTGTAACGGGACATGACAGTATGCTTTGTGCGGCAGACAGCAGGGGGACTGTCGAAGCCGTCGCACTGGACGGAAACAATATTTTTGTATCGAGGAATACGGTGGGCAGTTATTATGATATTGCCCAACTGAAAAATACCTGTATCCTGCCGAATTTTTACCTGCTGCGGGATGCCTATGAGCTGACGGTCACGATAAGGGACGCGGGCGGAAAACAGCTTTTGAAGCATTCCTTTGGAACGGTCAGTGCCGACAGAACCGTGCCGATGTATCAAAAGCTGCTGCCGGACAGTGGGGAACTGTCGGAGCTGTTTGCCAAGCTGGAGGACGGGAATTATACCTATGTCGTTTCCGCAAGGGTGATGAAAGCGGACGGCACTCTGTCTGACAAGGTGTATGCCAAGGAGCTGGAGTTTACGGTTGACAGCCGTACTCCGAAGGAGGTGACCTCCAAGACCTATGAAAAGGACGGCAAAGTATATCTGGAACTCAGCGGCAAGGATGAACAGTACCTCAGAGGCTTCCAACTGTATACGGCAGCCTATAACCATGCCGCAAAGAAGTATGAATATGCCGACTCACTGGAAGAATTGAAAGCAAACGGCTATTTGTCGGAAAATGCCTGCCTGCTGGCAGAAAGCCGCAGCAATCCGGATGGTTCCCATACCTTCTTGTATGATATCACCGGACTGTATGGGGAACTGGTCAACCTGCAATTTATGACCCGTGAATCCGCTGCCCCGTTTTCGGCAGAAAAGATCGCTTATAAAGCCGTGGACGGAGCTTATAACTGTACGGCAATCAAAACGGCGGATGCGGTCGTGTACAGGAGTATGACATTTGTGTTTCACGATCAGAACGGCAAGCCTGCCGAGGGGGTAACAATGCAGCTCGGTGACCGCACTGCCGTGTCAGACAAGAACGGCAAAGCAGTGTTTGACCGCTTGCTGCCGGATATTGATCTGTTTGTGCTGACATCGCTGCCGCAGGACTATCACACGGATGAAACCTGTTTTCTCATCAGACTGACCGGAAACGGGCAGCAGGAAGTATTGCTGCAATTTGACGGGGAGTACACCTCCAAAGCAGAGGAAAGCAGTCAGGAAAAAAGCAGCCTGCCCGAAGAATCCTCGTTTGTCCCCGAACAGGAAGAAGAAACTGACCCGTTATATGCGGTGGCATTGGTAGGAACCTTGCTGTTGGTGAGTGCCGTATCATTGGGAATCAGCCGGCGAAGAAGAAACAAATAGAAAATATTTGTCAAAATGCCTTGTTTTTTTGGGCGGACTTGTATATAATGAAAAAGAATGTAATTTATGGGAGGTTATCATATTATGTTGTACGTATTTTTGGCAAAGGGCTTTGAAGAAATAGAAGCATTGACACCGGTCGATATTCTGCGTCGTGGCGGCGTGGAGGTCGTGACGGTCGGCGTGGGCGGCAGAGAAATTGAAGGTTCCCACCATATTACCGTTCTTGCCGATATAGCTGCCAGTGAGCTGAAAAGCCTTGATGGGACAGAAGGTGTGGTTCTGCCGGGAGGAATGCCGGGAACCAGGAACTTGGAAAAAAACAAGACGGTCATCAATACCGTGACCTACTGTGCGGAAAGGAAGTTGGTGATAGGTGCGATCTGTGCCGCTCCCTCGATCCTTGGTCATATGGGAATCGTGAAAGATAGGAAAGTAACGGTGTTCCCGGGCTTTGAAAGAGATATGTTTGATGCACAGCTTGACGAAGCGTATGTGGTGCGTGACGGCAATCTTGTGACGGCAAGGGGCATGGGTGTATCAACAGAGTTTGCACTGGAACTGCTGGCTCTGCTGAAAGGACAGGCGACTGCCGATAAAATCCGAGCCTCCATCCAGTGCCGATGAAGTGTACCAGAGAATGGAAACAAGAACTCCGACAAAGGTACAGAACGATTCGCATGGAGCTTCTGCCGGAGGAGAAAGCACGTTGTGACCGCCATATCCTGGAAAGACTGCTGTGCCTGTACCAGTACCGCAGGGCGGCAGTGATATTGACCTATGTTTCCAAGGGGGAAGAGGTCAACACTGAAGAACTGATCCGCCAGGCATGGAAGGACGGAAAGCAGGTGGCGGTGCCAAGGTGCATGGATGAGAAAGTTATGCAGTTTTATCTCATACAGTCATGGGATGACCTTGCTCCGGGGACATTTGGCGTGCAGGAGCCGCTGACAGAGCGGTGCCGCCTGCTCACGGAGCTGCGAGAGGGCTTGTGCATCGTGCCGGGGATGGCATTTGACTTTGACGGCTATCGGCTGGGCTATGGCGGAGGATACTATGATCGCTTTCTGTCAGGATTTCAGGGCGATACCGCAGGACTGTGCTACAGCAGCTGCGTCAGATGGAAGCTGCCGAGGGGACGGTATGACAAAGCCGTGGACGTTCTGGTGACGGAAAGGTACTTTCGGAAATGTAACTCTCGACATGAAAATGAGGAGTGAACGATAATGAGCGATGAGCTTGAAAAGAAAAGACAAGAAAAAATTGCCAACTTTAAAATCAGTTTTGCCGAAGAGCCAGTCCTTCCGATCCAAGAGGGAGACATCCGCAGTACCTCGGAACCTGCCGATGAGGAAGAAATGACCATCTTGGTGGGGGACGGCTCGGAACTCAATACCGATACCGATATATCCAGCGGGGAAGAGGAACCGCTTCCCGAAGTGTATGACAAAAAGACCCGCCGTCTGAAACGCCGCCAGGTCAGTAAAAGACGCAGAAAAAAGGCGAGAAGCAATCGGGTCGTGTTTACACTGGTATGGCTGGCTATGGTGGTATTTGTGTCGATCCTGTTCGGAGAGTATCTGATGGTGGGGATCAATGACCTGCTTGCCGTCGGACGGGAAGAGGATAAGTCCGTTTCTGTGACCATTCCCAAAAATGCCAATATCGAACAGATTACGGATATCCTCTATGATAACCATGTGATTAACAACAAGACCTTTTTCAAGCTGTATGCGACCGTTACCAAGTCTACCTCAGGCTTTACACAGGGTACCTTTGACATTGCCACCAATAAGGACTATCAGGCACTTATCAACTACCTCCAGTCCAATACCAACCGAACGGATATTGTGACCCTGCGGTTCACAGAGGGCATGAATGTGGAGGAGTATGCAGAACTGCTGAATAAAAACAATGTGTGTAATAAGGAGGACTTCCTGAAAGCGTGCAAATCCAATGAATTTGACGAGGATTATGACTTTATCAAGAGCATCAAAAATGCCAAAGAAAGATACTATAAATTGGAAGGCTATCTGTTCCCCGATACGTATGACTTCTATCAGGGAGAGGAAATTGATTCCGTTATCAGAAAGTTCCTTGCCAACTACCGCCGCAAGGTCTATCAAACCAAATCCAAGGTCAAGGGCTTTGACAAAAAGGTGACGTTGGAGCAGCGTGCGGAAAAGTTGGGAATGTCAATGGAGGATGTGCTGACACTGGCCTCGCTCATTCAGGCGGAAGCGGCTGATGAAAGAGATATGTACGTCATTTCTTCCGTCATGTACAACCGTCTGGCAACACTGGACAATGGCGGCCTGAGCTACTACGGAGAATCGGGACTGACGTACCTCCAGCTGGATTCCACCCTGTTCTACCCGTATGCGACCCAGGCGGATGTGCCAGTGTCCATCAGGAACAGCTATGTCAGTGAGTACAGTACCTATGATTATGAGGGACTGCCCGCAGGACCTATCTGCAATCCGGGTGTGGCAGCCATCGAAGCAGCCGTCTCGCCTGATGATACCAACTACTACTACTTCTGCCATAAGGCGGCAACAGGGGATGAGCCTGCGGAAGCCTACTATGCCTCAACCATGAATGAACACCTGTATAATCAGTACCTTGCCGGTCTGATAGACGGATGATGATATCCGAGATAAAATTACTTTAGTGATTTTATCTCGGATATTTTTTGCTTACTTTGATGAATAACAACATATTCTTGAATAAAAATCACAGAATTTTGGATGGTTTGCATAAAAATTATCGTTACTTTTGAGTGATTTATTACATTGTAAAAAAACGGTTTTTATACTATAATCCAAATATATACGTTACGATGGATTCGTATATACATCTGAAAATCAATGATGATTCACATAATGATAACTATTAGAGGTGGGCTTTGTGAAAAAAATAAAAATATGGATGAGTCAATCAAAATATAGAAAATATCTTGCCCTGCTGTTGGCGGTCATGGTGCTTTTGAGTACCCTCAGCGTACTGATGATCCCCGTACTGGCAAGCACAGAGTATTCGGGTAATTCCTACACCATTACGACGAATGGTATCAATTTCAACGGCGAAAGTGTACAGTATACCTTCAGCCGCCAAAAGCCCGTTTATGCGTATACCGCTGTCACGGAACAGAGACAGGTGCAGACGGGAACACAGCAGCAGTTGGATGAAAATAACAACCCTGTCTACCAGCCGGTTCTGGACGAACACGGCGACCCTGTACTGGATGAACAGGGCAGTCAGGTTTCGGAACCTGTCATGGTGCCGGTCTATACTACGGTGACAGTGGTGACGGGTGTCACAAAATCAGTCGATCTGACCGCCACTGCGGCACAAAGCAACCAATGGGAAGAAGTTGCCTGTGTGCCGATGATGGACGGCAGCAACATTGTGCAGGATACCGAGGGCTATGATGTCTACACGATTGCCCCTTATGACAGCGATACCACCTATTATAATGAAGCACACACCGACAGTACCATTACCACTGACCCTACTATCACCATTGATGGCAACAGTTATCTGTATGCGGAGATTGCCAGTTCGGGCAATCGGAAAAAGTTGATTGTTTCTGATGATAATGGAAGCACTTGGACAGAAATGGCCGTGGAGGATAACAACGGTACATGGACAGAAGTGCAGGAATCCCCTGTTGTGACACCTGTTGCCCCGACTACCGTGAGCATCTCTTCCGTGGGGACGAAAACGCCGGTTACTATTAAAGTAGCGTGTGACTACCCGCTCCTGAAAGTCAATCTGGCAGGCAGGTCAACCCTATCGGATGATTATGATATTCTCCTGTTTATGGATGGTACCAATGAATTTTTGAGTGAAAGCGGTCAGGATCGTACCGTTACGGGTACCAAAGAACCAAATGCCGAAAATTATCAGGGAACGAGTCCCGTTGAATTTACCGTGCAGGCTTGGGATGACTACTATCAGGAATTGTATAAAACATGGCGTTCCAATGGTCAGATACCTTCCCCTGCCAATGTGAATATCGGTGTAAAATATCAGGATCACAACGGTGTGGAACATATCCTGATAGAAGCGTTTCCGGCGGATGATATTGCCAGAGTAGCGTATTTGCCGTTTGGAGAAGATGATACACCTGTCGGTGCTGTGATGGCTGAGATCGAGAACAGCTTACAGTGGGTCTATTCCATGGAAGCGGCCTATGCTTATAACTATGACGGTCAGCTCTGCCACTATTACCTCTATGAAAGTGAATTGCCTGCGGGCTATGTGCAGGAACTGGACGCTAACGGCAACTTGATCAATACCAAAATCAATCCCTACACCTCTACCATCAAATGGAACGATGCAGGCGATAAATATAATACCCGTCCTACCCCTGAGCAGTGGGCTGCCCAGATTACCGACAAGGTGCATCGTCAGTCGGGAAGTAATCTGCCCGAAGATGTGACACCCCATATCGTCTGCAAGAAAAACTATGACGGTCTGCGGAAAAAACTGCCGCTGATGAATTACAGCACCATCACCTATTCGGAGTATATGACCGCCGCAGAAATCGCTGCCTACAACGAAACCATTACACCGCTTCAGGAGGAAGTGAATACCCAAAACGGCAACAGTACATCGGGAATTACCCAATACAACAATAACGTTACGGCAGCCAACAGCAACCATAATACCCATGATGCGATTCAAAGCAGCAATGTGCCGACGGCACCGCTGCAAGGAGATTATACCTCCGAAGAGGGCGAGTTTGATGTGGAAGCCTACAACGATGCCGTGATGGCTTATAATGCCGCTGTGGTGGCCTATAATGCCGAAGTAGAGGTCTATAACCAAACGGTCAATCATTACAATGACGGCTATTCCGAAACCGTGACACAGGAAGAGTATGAAGCCAATCAGGCTGTTTATGA
The DNA here is from genome assembly GCA_900320925.1 of uncultured Eubacteriales bacterium. Classification (GTDB taxonomy): domain Bacteria; phylum Bacillota; class Clostridia; order Oscillospirales; family Acutalibacteraceae; genus UBA1213. The sequence continues at coordinate 628 of ONUD01000054.1, read as the reverse complement.
TGCCGATTTCAGTACCGTGACGGATAACGGTGACGGAACGGTGACAGTCGCCCACAAGGGCGTGGTGGCCTATAACAATGCACTGGATGATTATATCGAGGACGAGGACGGATTGAGAAATGACCCGGATGTTCTGCTCATCACGCCCAACGATGATGATACGTGGACCATCTCCATGCCCCATGCTCTGGGCTATGATGCAGGTGGAGCGGCCTATTCCTACTACATCGACCAGAGAAGCTACAGCAATGGTACTTATACCGACCTGCTGACAGGTCTGATCCAGCAGGATGCCGTGGACGGGATTGACCCGAACAGCGACGTCTATGCCTGCTCGGTCATCAACAGCGGTAACTATGCTACCAATGGCACAGCACTCTATAATGAGGGAATTGCAACGAATGTCCTTTCAGGGAATGCGGAATTCCATGTGTCAAAATATTGGGGCGACAACGGTGTCGAGGGCAGACCAACCTACAGCTTTGGTCTGTACCACTATGCCGACAACGAAAACGGCAGCTATCGTACCGCTACGCCTGCTCATTCCAGTTTGCTGAATATCCCGCTCTATACAGGCAACGATATTGGCAGCCGTACCGACAGTATTATGGAATATGTCTTTACCATC
>ONUD01000066.1 GCA_900320925.1 uncultured Eubacteriales bacterium | reverse complement strand
TACGCTTCATAATGCCCTGAATGGAGCTTTGGCGGAAGTTGTCGCTGTTGCTTTTCATGGTCAGGCGGTAGACACCCACCACCACTTCTTTTTCTTTTTCCTTGCTCCAGCTTTCATTGGCACGGTAGGCTCCCGACAGCTCCAGCACCCTGTCGGCAATAAAATCCTTGCGGGTACGGTTGCTTTCCACGATGGCTTCAATGAGGTTCTGCGGCACATCACGGTAATTGGCAAGAAGCTGTTTGGTATCCTGGGGCAGGCAGTAACCACCGTATCCGAAAGAGGGATTGTTGTAGTGCGTGCCGATTCTCGGGTCAAGGCACACGCCGTCAATAATATCCTGTGTATGCAGTCCCTTCATTTCGGCATAGGTATCCAGTTCATTGAAGTAGCTGACACGCAGGGCAAGATAGGTATTGGCAAACAGTTTGACAGCTTCGGCTTCGGTAAAGCCCATATATAGTGTAGGAATCTGCTCCTTGACAGCCCCTTCCTGCAAGAGTCCTGCAAAGGTACGGGCGGCTTGCATGAGTTTTTCATCATTCCTGTCCGTACCGACAATAATACGGCTCGGATAGAGATTATCATACAAAGCCTTGGACTCCCTCAGAAATTCAGGGCTGAACAGGATATTGTTACTGCCTGTTTTCTGCCTGATGGATTCGGTATAGCCAACAGGGACAGTGGATTTGATAACCATGACCGCATTCGGATTATACTGCATGACAAGACGAATGACAGCTTCTACAGCACTGGTATCAAAATGCTGTGTATTGCTGTCATAGTTGGTTGGTGCGGCAATCACCACGAAATCTGCATTCCGATAAGCTTGTTCTGCATCCAGGGTTGCTGTCAGGTCAAGCTCTTTTTCGGCAAGGTATGTTTCAATATAGTCGTCCTGAATCGGAGAAATCCGCCGATTGATTTTTTCTACTTTCTCAGGGAGAATATCCACCGCATAAACTTTATGGTGCTGTGAAAGGAGGGTTGCTATAGAGAGTCCCACATAGCCTGTTCCGGCTACGGCTATCGTATAATTATTTGCCATCATTTCTTCGCTCCGTTATATAAAATTATCTTCTCCATTATACGCTATTTCCGGATACCTGTCAAGGAATGTTGTTTCCAAAGATGGCAATCGTTTTTCACATAAAACAAGGAAACTTCAACAAAGATATACTAACTCATTTGTTGAAGTTTCCAAAATTTAAAATTGGGCAAGTTCTTCTTCCATCTGTTTTTCGATGCATTGTGCTGACTCTCTGTCAGGAGCGGTGACGGAAAGATACATTTTCAGTTTGGGTTCCGTGCCGGAGGGACGCACCACTGCCGAGCAGTTGTCCTCCAAGAGGAATTTCAGCACGTTTGACTTTGGCAGACCGTTCAGTCCGTTGGCATAATCCAGTACCTGTACCACCTTTTTGCCGCCAACGGAGGCAATGCCGTCCCTGAATTTCTGCATGATACACTGCATTTTCGCAAAGCCAGCCGAACCTTCAAATTCATAGGAATGGAGTGTATTCAGACAGTAACCGTATTCTTGATAAAGTTCTGCCAGCTTGTCAGTCAAGCCGATTCCCTGCGTCTTGTAGAAGGCAAACATCTCGCAAATCAGCAAAGAAGCTCCCACGGCATCTTTGTCACGCACATAGCCGCCGCTCAGATAGCCGTAGCTTTCCTCCATGCCGAAAATAAAGCTGTTTTCCCTGCCGGCTTTTTCCAGCAGACCAACCTGTTCGCCGATATACTTGAAGCCTGTCAGGACATTCACCGTGCGGACACCGTAGTCAGCGGCAATCCTTTCCGCCATGTCAATGGTCACGATGGTCTTGCAAAAGACAGGCTCTTCGGGCATGGTACCGTTGGCAGTCCTTCTCTGGCAGATATAATCCAGCAGGAGCATACCTGTTTCATTGCCCGACAGAAGCTGGTATTTGCCGTCACGGTTCTTCACGGCAATGCCCACACGGTCACAATCGGGGTCAGTTGCCAGCAACAGGTCAGCATGATACTTGGCGGCATATTCCATGCCCAGTGCCATCGCTTCCTTAATTTCGGGATTGGGATACGGACAAGTCGTAAAATAGCCGTCCGGCTCTTCCTGCTCCTTGACAACAGTGATATTGGTATAGCCGCACTCTTTGAGAGTACGCAAGACAGGTTTCAATCCCGTCCCGTGAAGGGGCGAATAGACAATTGCCACGTCCTTGTCAACGGCATCTTTTTCCGTGAGCATGGACTGCTTTTTCACTTCCTCCACAAAGCCTGTATACACCTTTTCATCAATAAAGCTGATATTCTCATCCGTAAAGTCGTTTATCTTTACATCTTCAAATACATCCAGCTTGGCAATTTCTGCTATGATTTGTTCGGCAGCCTCTTCTGTAATCTGACAGCCGTCCGCCCCGTAGACCTTGTAGCCGTTGTACTTGGAGGGATTGTGGGAAGCCGTGACCATGATCCCTGCCGCACAGTCCAATTCCCTGACAGCATAAGACAGGCATGGAGTCGGCATGAGTTCCGGATAGATATACACCTTTACACCGTTTGCCGCAAACACACCTGCCGCCACCCGTGCAAACAAGTCGGATTTGATTCTGGAATCATAGCTGACCGCCATTTTTCTTTCCTTTTCCGAAAAATGTTTCACTACATAGTCAGCAAGTCCCTGTGAAGCCTTGGCAACGGTATGGATATTCATGCGGTTCGTGCCTGCCCCGATGACCCCACGCAGTCCGCCTGTCCCAAAAGACAATTCACGATAAAAAGCATCTTCTATTTTGTTTTCATCGTCCGCCATTGCCGCAAGCTCTTTTTCCACATCACTGTCACCCTTGGCTCTTTCACACCATCTCAGATATTCCTGCTTGTAATCCATTGCAATCCTCTCCTTTAACAACTCACTTTTAACAGAGAAGCGTTTCCATGTATTTTCATTTCCATGCTGTTAGCAGGGACAAAAATACAATCTCCTTTAAAAAACGGCAGGGCTTCCCCTCCGAAAAACATCACACCACAGCCCTCTATGCACAGCAGTACCTCAAAGGACATTGTTCCGACCTGCACAGTCACCATATTTTTATGGCGTTCCGTGTTGAGCAGTACCCGCTCCACCTGAAAGTAACGACAACGGCACAGCAGTTCCGATGCCCAGCCACAGCGGTACTGCAATACACGCATCGGCTGTCTTGGGGCAGGACTGCCATTCAAATCGGCGACCTCCAGAGCCTTTTCCACATGGAGAGGTCTTTTTTTGCCGTTTTTATCCACCCTGTCATAGTCGTACAGCCGATAGGTCAGATTGGAATTTTCCTGTATCTCGGCAATCAAGGCTCCTGCACCGATAGCATGAATCGTGCCTGCTTCGATATAGAACACATCGTCTTTTTGTATCCTGACTTTTTGCAAATATTTTTCCAACTGTCCATTCTGTATTGCCCGACGCATAGTAGCTTTGGAGGTTTTGTGATTCAGCCCGTAAACCAGCTTGGCATGGGGGGAAGCATCCAGTACATACCACATTTCGGTTTTTCCTGACTGCCCGTTTTCATAAATGCGGGCATACTCGTCATCAGGGTGTACCTGCACCGATAAATCCTTTTTTGCATCAATGAATTTGATAAGAATCGGCAATTGCTGATGTCTGCCCAAAAAGGAGGGATACTCTTTCAGCACCTCTGACAAGCTCTTACCTGCCAGTTCCCCGCTGGCAACCATGCTGATCCCATCGGAATGTACAGAACATTCCCATGTTTCCGCCAGAGGGTACATGGGAATGTTTTTTTGAAAATCATCATTCAGACGGTTGCCGCCCCAGAGATAATCTTTTCCGACAGGCTTCAAAAGAAACGGTTTATTCAAGTGGAAACTTTTGTTTGTCGTAGACATTGATTTCCTCTCCCAACTGCACTTCTATAAGCTGCAATTCTGTTTCGGCAAAAACCGTATGACGGCAGCCTGCCTGCATGGTTACAACATCTCCAACGGCAATTTCCTGTTCCATGCCATCTACGACTGTTTTGCCCTTGCCGGAAATGACCACCCACACCTCATCACGGTTCTTATGGCTATGGTAATTCATACTGTGACCCTCGTTCAGTGTCACCTTGATAGTCAGGCTCTTTTCCTCCACGTCCAGCACACGGAAACTGCCCCATGACTTTTCGGCAAACATAATCTGCTGGTCGATTTTATCCACATACGGTTTGATATAGCTGGACTGCTCCTTGTCGGACACGAGGATTCCCTCAGGGCTTGCGGAAATCACAACATCATGCAGACCCATTGCCAGAATCGGCACATTCAGTTCATTGATGATATTCACACCCGTGCAAGTATCGTTCATGATAGCTTCCCCGATGGCATTGTCCGACATGGCTTCTGTCAGCGTGTTCCACGTACCCAAATCTTTCCACTGTCCCGCAAAACGCATCACCTGAATTTTGCTTTCCTTCTCGACGACCGCATAGTCAAAGCTGATTTTGGTCAGCGTGTCATATTTGCTGAACAAATCTTCATAGTCCGTGAAATCAATCAGTTCATGTGCCTTGTTAAGCACATACTTTAATTTGTAAGCAAATACACCGCCGTTCCACAATGCCCCTTGTGCAATGTATTGCTTTGCGGTTTCTTCATCGGGCTTTTCTTTGAAAGTAGCAACATCGCTGACAGGCTCAGTGCTTTTGGGAATGATATAGCCGTACTTTTCACTCGGATAAGTGGGAGCAATGCCCATCAAGACAAGATTGGCTTCTCCTTTGTCAGCCTGTTCAGCGAGAGCTTTCAAAGCCCTGAAATAGTCCTCCTCGACATAGGGGTCAACAGGGCATACAACAACACTTTCCTCCTCTGAAACACCCTGCACATCATGCAGATAGGCTGTTGCCAGTGCGATGGCAGGGAACGTATCCCTCCTGCACGGCTCCACGGAAATGCCGACACCCTCCCCCAACTGGTTGTGAATGGAGGACACCTGTGTTTTGGAGGTAGCAATCGTGATTTTGGCATCACTGTCAGTTTTTTTGATTTGGCGGTACACCCTCTGCACCATGGATTCATAACTGCCTGTTTCAGTTTTGAAGATCTTGATAAACTGCTTGGAACGAATATCATTGGACAGCGGCCAGAGCCGTTTGCCCGAACCGCCCGAAAGTAATACGATATTCATAAACGCAATCCTTCTTTCTAAATAGAGTTGAATCACCATTGACAGATGAATGACATTGTAGTACAATCAAAATACAAAACATATCATCATGGAGGTAACGATCATGGCAACATCAATCGTACAGTTCCGCATTGAAGAGGAGCTGAAAGCACAGGCAACAGAGATATATGAAAAATTAGGTCTTGACCTTTCAACGGCACTGAGGATATTTCTCAAACGTTCTGTTGCAGTAAAAGGTATCCCGTTCAGCATGACACTGGACAATGATACGTCCGCAGCAGAAACTGCCGAAGATGAGGAAGTTACAAAACTTTCAGAAAAACTGATGGCTGTGAATGATGAAGTCTACAAGGAGCTTGCAAAATGAAACGGCTCACCAAACAACAAATCATCAATTTGCAAAAGCTTCTTATTGACAGATATAGCGGAACACATGGAATCTGTGACGAAGGGCTGCTTGCTTCTGCATTGAATGCACCCTTTCAAACCTTCTCAGGTAATGAACTTTATCCTGATATAACAGAAAAAGCAGCCCGTCTTGGTTTCGGACTCATTCAAGGTCATGCCTTTATTGACGGAAACAAACGTATAGGAACTCATGCCATGCTTATATTTTTACAGCTCAACAAAGTGAGCATAAAATATTCGGACAATGAACTGATAAAAATGATTCTTGATATCGCATCAGGTTCTGCGGACTGTAAACATCTGTCTGATTGGCTTATGGAACATCAAGAAAAATAAAAGGTGCTTTCACTATCTCTCTGCACGCATGGGATTGTTGAGAAAGTCCTCATAGGAAAGACGGATTCCGTCCTCCAGTTCGGTCTTGTAAGTCCAGCCGAGGGATTTTGCCTTGGACACGTCCAAAAGCTTTCTTGGTGTACCGTTGGGCTTGGAGGTATCCCAGCGAATCTCGCCTTCATAACCTACCACCTTTGCCACCAGTTCTGTCAGTTCTTTGATTGTCAGTTCCTTGCCCGTGCCTGCATTGACGGTTTCATTGCCGCTGTAATGATTCATCAGGAATACACAGAGGTTGGCAAGGTCATCAACATACAGAAATTCCCTGAGCGGTGAACCGTCGCCCCAACAGGTCACATATTCTGCATTGGCTTCCTTGGCTTCGTGGAAACGTCTGATCAAGGCAGGCAAAACATGGCTGTGGGTCGGGTGGTAGTTGTCGTTGGGTCCATAGAGATTGGTCGGCATGACACTGATATAGTCTGTCCCATACTGCCTGTTGAGAAACTCACAGTATTTCAGCCCTGAAATTTTAGCCAGTGCATAAGCTTCATTGGTTTTTTCAAGTTCCGATGTCAGCAGACAGCTTTCTTTCATGGGCTGAGGTGCCATTCTCGGATAGATGCATGAAGAACCTAAAAATTCCAGTTTTTTACAGCCATTCTTCCATGCGGAATGAATCACATTCATTTCCAGTATCATATTATCATACATGAAATCCGCAAGGGCATTCTGATTGGCAATAATTCCGCCCACCTTGGCGGCCGCAAGGAATACATATTCCGGTTTTTCCTGTGCAAAAAATGCCTCCACAGCGTCCTGTCTGCACAAATCCAGTTCCTTGTGGGTACGGGTAATGATATTGGTATAACCCTGTCTTTGCAGTTCACGGACAATGGCAGAACCTACCATGCCCCTGTGACCTGCCACATAGATTTTTGCATTTTTCTCCATTCAAAAATCCTCCCTAAAGGGACAATAACTTTGCGGCAATTTCTTCTGCACTGTCATGAAATGCATTGTAACTGCCGTGAAGCCTGTCCATTTTCTCTATAATTTCCTTTATATTCTGTAAATCCCGCTGTGTCACGGATACAGCAAGATGTTTTTCTTTTAACAGTCGAATGGTTGTCCTGTCCTCCAGTACGCTGTCACGGCGGAACAGTGCCATTTTTTGATGAGAGAGCAGACATTCTGCCACCGTGCCCCAGCCCGCCTTGGTAATGACATAATCCGCCGCCGCCACATAATCCTGTGTATCCAGCGTAGAAAACGGTATGACCGTCACATTGTTTCCCGTCAGCGGCACGCCCTCCGTTGTATAAAAATCAAACGGCATGGCACTGACAGGAACGGGTTCTTTGAACTGTGCCGACATTCCGAGTGCCACAAATACGATTTTGCGTTGATGCTTTGCCCGAATCGCCGCAATGTGTGCTTCATGGAACGGTCTTGCGGTGACAGAAATCTCGGTGATGTCCGCTGAATCCAAAAATTCCGTCATTTCGGCATTATGCAGGGCATACAGCATGGCATATCGGATTTTGCCGTAATACGTTGCATATGATTTCCAGATAT
>ONUD01000055.1 GCA_900320925.1 uncultured Eubacteriales bacterium | reverse complement strand
TAAAGCGAAAAGAGGGCAGTACCTTGAAATCATCTTCAAGATACTGCCCGTTTTCTATATTGTCATATCTTTTGCCCACACAACCCTATTTCACAAATACACGAGTGTGTTTGATTTATCGGTGCAGGAGTGGAAAAACACAAAAACAGCAAGTCACAAATGTTTTATCAAAAGCCTTGAAAATGGCTTGAAATCAGCATTTATCTCCCGTTGTTCAGTCACATTTCGTCATCAATACCACACACTCAACATGAGTAGTACGTGGAAATAAATCAACTGGCACTGCTTTTTGCAGGAGGTAGCCTTTGTCAGAAAAGAGTTTGATATCTCTTGCGAGTGTAGCAGGGTCACAGGATACATAGACTACTCTTGACGGTGACATCTGCACAATCGTGTCAATCAGGCTGCTTTCACAGCCTTTTCTGGGAGGGTCAAGTACAATGCAATCAGGCTGTAGATGGCGTTTTTGCAGATTATCTGCCGCCTGTGTTGCATCGCCGCAGATAAATTCCGCATTGTCGATATGATTGGCAGAAGCATTGCTGCGGGCATCCTCCACTGCCTGCGGTACGATTTCCACGCCAATGAGTCTTTTTACTTTGTCAGCCATTGTCAGGCCGATGGTACCCGTTCCACAGTACATATCCAGCAATGTTTCATGTAGTTTCAGGTCTGCCAATTCCATTGCCTGATGATATAATTTTTCTGCCTGTGAACGGTTGACCTGATAGAATGACAGCGGCGAGATACGAAACTGCTTCCCGCAAAGAACATCTGTAATATAGCCGTCACCGTAAAGAGTTCGGCAGATTTTCCCTGTAATCACGTTGGTTTTGTCGGTGTTGATATTCAGGACGATGGTTTTCAGATTTGGCAGATTGTCAGAAAGAAATTGTACCAGTTGGTTTTCCTTGCGGAGTTGCCTGGCATTGGCAACAATACATACCATCAATTCATCGGTCTGTTCGGCATAGCGGAGATAGAGATGGCGGAGGATACCGGTATGGGTTGTTTCATCGTAGGGAGGTATATGATTTTGGTTCGCCCATTGCAGGAAATGGCGAATAGCAGAAGCAAAGGCACTTGACTGTAAGCGGCAGTCATTAAGCGGTATGACACGGTGGCTTCTGGGAGCAAAAAATCCGACACGTACCTTTCCTTCACTGTCAAGAGTAATCGGCAGTTGGGCTTTATTTCTGTAATGCTCCGGGGAATCGGCAGGGAGGATAGGGGAAACCAGATGGGGATCAATACCGCCGATACGGGTCAGTGCATCCACTACTCTTTTTTGTTTAAAGGCAAGTTCTGCCTCATAGCGGATATGACGCATGGTACAGCCGCCGCATTGGGGAAACACCTCACAATCGGGTGCTGTTCTGTACGGAGAGGGACAGTGAAGGGTTCGGATTTTTCCAAAAGCATAGTTTTTTGCCGCCTTGAGGATTTGGATATCAGCCTGATCACCCACTGCCGCCGATGGAACAAAAACGGCTATGCCATTGATTTTGCAGACACCACTGCCCTCTGTGGTATAATCCACAATTTCTGCTTTATAAATTTCATTCTTTTTCAAGTCCATGAAACTCATCTCCAAATCTTTTTTCCTGTATCAGCATTTCAATGACACGGCATTCACGCTCTGACATGGTTGCAAACTGAAAAAACTGCTCTTTGGCTCCGTGGGAATGGTTTCGGTTGGTATAGAGGACTGTTTCAGGGCGTACCCATTCCAATGTAAAGCATTCCTCATCTTCATAGTCATCAAGCTGCGGTAAGTTCACCTTGTCCTGCACGTCACAAAAATAATAATAGTTATCCTGTATGAACATATCCTCTTTCGTGCCTTTCTGGACACGGTGGACATAGCCATAGGGCTGTACGGATGACGGAATGACAGAAAGACCGCTTTCTTCTGCCACTTCCCTGATAAGGGTAGTAAGATGGTCTTCGCCGTTTTCTATACCGCCGCCGGGGAATTTGTAGTAATCATATTTCAGGCTGTGAATCATGGCAAGGGTATTTTCCCTGATGATAATGCCTCGCACGGATGGCCGTATGGCAGACGTACCGTTCGGGTCATAGTCTTTGGTATCAATGGTAAACAACAGCTTCATGATAGCCTCCATCACACGTTGAAACGGAACAATACGATATCACCGTCATGCATGACATATTCCTTGCCCTCGGAACGTACAAGCCCTTTTTCCTTTGCCGCCGCCATCGAACCACAGGCCATCAAATCATCAAATGCCACTACCTCCGCACGGATAAAGCCGCGTTCAAAATCAGTATGGATTTTTCCTGCCGCCTGCGGTGCCTTTGTTCCCTTGGTGATGGTCCATGCACGCACTTCCGGCTTGCCGGCGGTCAGGTAGGAGATCAGTCCCAAAAGGTCATAGCACGCATTGATGAGTCTATCCAATCCTGACTGCTCCAGTCCCATTTCTGACAGGAACAGTTCCTTTTCTTCAGGCTCCATGCCTGAAATTTCGGCTTCGATCTCGGCACAGATCGGCAGGACAGCGGCATGTTCACTGGCGGCAATGTTCTTGACGGCTTCAAAGTATGGATTGCCGTCCACAGAGCCGTCCTTGAAATCACTGTCACTCATGTTGGCGGCATAGATGATGGGCTTATTGGTCAGCAGGGAAACACTTGACAGCAATTCGGCTTCTTCGGGTGTGCAGTCCACCGAACGGGCAGGTTTGCCCTCGTCCAGTGCCTCCTTGACACGCTTGAAGAAATCAAGGTCAGACTGATATTTTTTGTCGCCCTTGAGAAGCTTCATGGTTTTGTCAATTCTCCTGTCCAGCACCTCGATATCCGACAGAATCAGTTCCACGTTGATGGTTTCAATGTCACGTTTCGGGTCAATACTGCCGTCTACATGGACAATATCATCGTTTTCAAAGCATCTCACAACATGGACAACGGCGTCCACTTCACGGATATTCGAAAGAAATTTGTTGCCCAGCCCCTCACCTTTGGAAGCACCCTTGACCAAACCTGCAATGTCCACAAATTCAATGGTAGCAGGGGTATATTTTTCAGGCTGGTACATTTCCGCCAGCTTGTCCAGACGCTTGTCAGGAACGGCGACTACCCCTACATTCGGCTCAATCGTGCAAAACGGATAGTTGGCAGACTGTGCTCCTGCATTGGTAATGGCATTGAATAAGGTACTTTTGCCGACATTCGGCAAGCCTACGATTCCAAGTTTCATTTTAAAGATTCCTTTCTTTGATAAACTTCTCTTAATCATAGCACAATTTTTTTAAATATGCAACAATATAAAAAATGAGCAAATTTGAAAAATGCACAAAAAAGGGGGGACGTTTGCCCGATGTGTGACATGGCAAGGGAAAATGAATTGGTGCCTTTTCGCAACACCTTTGGCAAATGGCTTCAAAATTGATTCCCTTGTAAAACAAAATTCAGAACTTGTATAATGGTGTAGAATATGGTAAAATTGTTATGTATATAATTTTGCTATTATTAAAGTGAGGGAATGAAAATGGTAACAGGCGAACTGAAAAACAAAATCGACAGTCTTTGGGAAATATTCTGGACGGGCGGACTGACAAATCCCCTTGATGTTATAGAACAGATAACTTATCTGATGTTTATCCATGATCTGGATGACAGTGACAACCGCAAGGCAAAGGAATGTGCTATGCTGGGACTGACGTATAAGAGCATTTTTTACTTCTTTGTAACTATCGGCGAACGCAGGATAGAGGGCAGACAGCTTAAATGGTCGGTGTTCCGGGACTTTCC
>ONUD01000056.1 GCA_900320925.1 uncultured Eubacteriales bacterium | reverse complement strand
CAGGTCAGAAGAAGAACCGAAAGGTGCCACCGTCAGACCCTTTGCTTCTATTTTCAGGAGGGCAATGTCCAAATCGGCATCTGTGCCAATCAGTTTGGCATCATAGGTTTTGCCGTCCGTCAATCGGACACTGATGGTGCTGGCATCTTCGATGACATGATTGTTGGTAACGATATAACCGTCCTCTGAGATGATGACGCCGCTTCCTGCCCCTTTGGTCACGTACTGACCGTAGAAAGTACCGTATTTGGTAGCCTCCGTGGTGATTTCTACAACGGAATCCTTGACCTTGGCAACGACCTGTTCAATGTTGGTCGGCGTGCTGTCACTCTTGGAAGCCTGTACGATGTTCAGACCGGAATCCTTGCCGTCAGATGTCTTGGCACTGGAAGAGGTGCCGCTGGAAACAGAAGAAGAAGCCGTATTTTGTGCATTGCTTCCCACGAGGTACGAGCCAAGCACGCCGCCGCCTAAACCGACACAAAGTGCCATTGCCAGTGTTCCTGCTACCAAAGCAGCATTTTTCTTGCTGTTTTTGGCTTTTTTGGGAACATCCGTCTGTTGGAAGCCGTCACTGTAGGGGGCATGGAACTGCTCTTCCGAGTAGACGGGCTGAATGGGTGCCGTGTCCTGCAAATCGGCATATGCCTGTACAGGCTCTTCCACGGTGGGCTGCGTGTACTGAGGATACACGGTTCTTTCATTGTTGTCCATCGTTTCAAAATATTTGTTTTCCATATGATTACCTCCGATGTATTATCAATGTGTTTGTTTGCTTTCGATGATTCTATTATAGCACGTATTTTTGAAAAAGTGATAATAAACCGTGATTGTTCTTAAAACAATCTATTAACTTATCCTTGACTTTTTTTAAGTTTGAGCAGAGCATCCAGAAGCTGATGAGCCGCTTCCTGTTTGGACATCAGAGGAAGTTCTGTGATGGTATGTTCGGTGATGAGGGTGAGGACATTGGTATCTGTGGCAAAGCCGGCACCGCTTTGGCGAAGGCTGTTGGCAGCAATCATATCACAGTGCTTTTTCAGCAGCTTTTGGCGGGAGTTTTCCAGAAGATTTTCTGTTTCCATGGAAAAACCGCAAAGAATCTGTGTATCATGTTTATGTTCTCCCGCATACTGCAAAATATCCTTGGTACGTGTCAGAGGAATGGAGAACGAACCGTCATGCTTTTTGATTTTCTGCTCGCTGAAATGGTCGGGGGTATAATCGGCAACCGCTGCCGCCATGATAACAACATCACTGTCGTACAGGTGTTCCCTGACAGCAAGGAACATTTCTTCTGCTGATGTCACCGAAATCCATTGGCAAAACAACGGCGGTACCAGTGACACCTTACCGCTGACCAGTATCACATCTGCCCCTCTGTCAGATGCCGCCTGTGCAATGGCATACCCCATCTTGCCGGAGGAATGGTTGGTAATATAGCGGACAGGGTCAATCGCTTCCTGTGTAGGCCCTGCCGTGACAAGCACTTTCATCCCTGTCAAGTCCTTGTCACAGCCGATCCGGTGGCGGAGGTGTTCCATCAGTACCTCTGTATCGGGCAGCTTGCCGATTCCTGCATCACGGCAGGCAAGTCTGCCGACAACAGGTTCTATAATGGCATAGCCATGGTGTTTCAGCTTGGCAAGATTTTCCTGCATGATGGGATTTTGGAACATCTGCGTATTCATGGCAGGAGCAATCAGAACAGGACAGGTTGCCGCCATCACCATCGTAGACAGCATATCATCTGCAATGCCGCCTGCTATCTTGCCGATGATGTTGGCAGAAGCGGGGGCAATGAGAAAGGCATCCGCTTTTTGCGACAAAGACACGTGCGTGACATGAAATTCAAAATTCCTGTCGAACGTATCCGTCAGGCATTTGTGACCTGTGAGGGTTTCAAAGGTAACGGGATGGATAAAATTGCGAGCATTTTCGGTCATGACAACGTGTACCTCACAGCCGAGTTTGACCAAATCACTGACCAACTGAGCGGATTTGTAAGCGGCAATACTGCCTGTCACGCCGACAACAATGATTTTTCCTTTTAACATATCAATTCACCTCAGTATGGAATGTACCATTTTTGCTTTTTTACTATCATTCCTACTCTGTTTTAGTATCCCACTTTTTGACACGTTTGTAAAGCAAAATTTTCGTTTCCCCGCACTTTTATGGCACACGGTCAAAAGCGATATGCCAAAAATCACTTGGCATATCGCTTCCTATAACACTTCGCTGTTTTCTATCGCATAATCCAGCAAAATATTAATCAGTTCATTGCGGGAACGATGTGTTTGAGCGGACAATTCATCAATTTTATCCACTGTTGCCTGTTTGATGCGGATAGAAAATATTTTATACCCATCTTCTCCTTGCATTTTCTTCTTACTGATGATAAGCTTTTCACACATATAAACATCACCCATCATTTTTCTTTATCATAACATTTGACATAGAAAAAATATATGGTATAATATATGTTATAATTTATAACATGAGAGGCGGTTCCCTTATGCATAAATTCCCTGACATCAAAATCGCCTTGCAGGCGGCAGTTGAATTAGTGGAACAAGACAGGGAACATTTTTCTGGTATCACACTGTCTGCCATTGAGAAAGAAACCGTTGTGCCGCTGAAATTTGCCGACACACTGTATATGCAGGTCACCTACAACGGCTGTCAGCTTCTTTGGCAACAGGGTTTTGAGATTTTGACTGCGTTTAGAAACAAACTTCATTTTTTCTGTCTTGTACAACTTCCCAACCACAGACCTGTTCTTGCTATTAAAACTGCCCTTCAAAGTTTCCCGCTTTTTTATCAAAACGCTGTCTTTGGTATTTACGAAATTTTTATCAAACTGTGAAATGAACCTATTTTCAAAGGTGTTGCAAAAATGCACAAATATATCCTCCCGATGAAAGAAATTACAAAGGGAAACTGCTTTGCCGCCACGCTCCCTCCGTCAAAAGCTGGACAACTCCCTG
>ONUD01000159.1 GCA_900320925.1 uncultured Eubacteriales bacterium | reverse complement strand
TGGTGCAGTGTCGGTTGTCACAAAGGACATACCGTCATGGGCAGTTGACGCAGGCAATCCGTGCAGGGTGATAAGGGAAATTACAGATGAAGACATGGAATTTTATTTCCGCAGGAATCGCTTTGACGAGGAAGCTTTTGAGCATATGAAGCAAATATGGCATGACCATCAGGGCGATACCAGATTTTTGTTCAGGGGGAAATAAGGATGAAGCTGTTTGACTTGCACTGTGACACATTGTACAGGGCATACACCTAGAAAAGCACACTGTTTAACGATACTTTTCACATATCGTTCGGCAAATCGGCATATATTGAAGAATATATACAGTGTCTGGCGATATGGATTCCCGATGAATACAGAGGGGAGAGGGCAGAAAAGCTGTTTTGGGGGTGTGTGGGGAAGCTGAAAGAAACGGAGCTTTTCCAATGCAGGACAAGAGCAGATTTGGCAGGTGTGAAAAAATCGGGAGTGATACTGACGGTGGAAAGCGGAGCGGCACTGGGCGGCAAGCTGGAAAATATTGCCCAATATGCCGAAGCAGGTGTACGCATGATGACACTGACATGGAACGGCACCAATGAATTAGGTGACGGGATAGGAGTGGAACAGGCAGGAGGACTGTCGGCATTTGGCGTGCAGGCAGTGAAAGAACTGGAAAAACACCGGATTGTGTTGGACGTATCCCATGCCAGCGAGAAGCTGTTTGATGACGTGGCAGGGATTGCCAAAAAGCCGATAGTGGCATCGCATTCCAATGCAAAGGCGGTATGCTCTCATCGGAGGAATCTGACAGACGAGCAGTTTGCCGTCATCAGGCAGTCGGGAGGAATTGTGGGACTGAATTTCTGCGTGGATTTTCTGAACAATGACCCTCAAAAGGCAAGCAGGTATGATATTTTGCGGATGGCAGAGCATTTCTGGTCACTGGGGGGAGAGAAGTGTCTTGCCATGGGCGGTGACTTTGACGGTGCGGATATTCCAACCGATATGACAGGGATTGAAAGCATGGGGGCATTGTATGAACTGTTTTTGAAGCATAATTACAGAGAAAGCCTTGTCAATGACCTGTTTTTTAACAATGCGTATGCGTTTTTTGAAAATACATTTGACAGATGGGATAAGAATGGTCTATAATTGTATCGTCAGGCTGTAGGCAGTCTGATTCCAAAAATACAGAAAGAAGGATACAGGAATGAAATACAACAGTACCAGAAACAAAAATGCCGTTGTCAGTGCCTCGCAGGCCATTGCACAGGGGATTTCCGAAGAGGGCGGCTTGTTTGTACCGCAGGAACTGCCAAAGTACTCACTGGAAGAAATGAATGATTTGTGCCGTCTGGATTACAGGGGCAGGGCAAAAAAGATTATGGGTGATTTCCTGTCGGATTTCACGCAGGAAGAAATCAATGAAAGTGTTGACAGTGCCTATACCGCAGAAAAGTTCGGCTCGGATAATCCCTCACCCATCTCCTACATTGAGAGCGGTGACAAGAAAATGGCAGTGCTGGAGCTGTGGCATGGACCAACGTGTGCCTTTAAGGATATGGCATTGCAGATCTTGCCGCACCTGCTGACAAAATCGGTGAAGAAAGCTTGCAGCGGCAAGGAGGCAGTGATACTGGTCGCTACCAGCGGTGATACAGGCAAGGCGGCTTTGGAAGGATTCAAGGACGTAGACGGTGTCAGAATCATGGTGTTCTATCCCGTGGACGGTGTAAGCCCCATGCAGAAGCGTCAGATGGCAACCCAAAAGGGTAATAATGTCAGTGTAATGGCCATCAAGGGCAACTTTGATGATGCACAGACGGGTGTGAAAAAGATTTTTACTGACAGTGCCGTGAAAGCAAAGTTAGCAGAACACAATATGCTGTTTTCCAGTGCCAACTCCATCAACTGGGGCAGACTGCTGCCGCAGATCGTCTACTATTTTTCGGCATACTGTGACATGGTGAACGAGGGAAAAATTACAATGGGCGATGGGGTCAATGTAGTCGTACCTACGGGCAACTTCGGCAATATTTTGGCATCGTTCTATGCGATGAACATGGGACTGCCTGTGAAGAAATTTATCTGTGCGTCCAATGCCAATAACGTCCTGACGGACTTTATCAGAACAGGTACGTATGACAAGCAGAGAACATTTTATACCACAATGTCCCCGTCGATGGATATATTGGTATCGAGTAATCTGGAAAGACTGCTGTACCACCTGACAGACGGCAATGCCGAAAAGGTGTCAGAGTGGATGAAAGCACTCTCCACAGAAGGCAAATATCGTGTTGATGAAGATGTCAAGGCAAAATTAACACAGTATTTCTGGGGCGGCTTCTGTGACGATGAAAATACACAAAAGACTATCAGGGAACTGTATCAGGAAGAGAATTATCTTTGCGATACCCATACAGCAGTAGCGGTGAATGTCTATGAGCAGTATGTATCGGAAACGGGCGACAAGACACCGGCGATTCTTGCATCTACGGCAAGTCCGTATAAATTTGCCAAGAGCGTTCTGACAGCCGTGACGGAAGAAGCACTGCCCGAAGATGAATTTGCCATGGTGGACGCACTTTCCGCCGCAACCAAAACGGCTGTTCCTGCCCCGCTGGCAGCGTTGAAAGAAGCAGAGGTAAGATTTACGGCAGAATGTGCCGTGGAGGAAATGCCTGCGGCGGTGCTGAACGGTCTGGGGCTGGAGGCATGATTTATGCCATTGCAGACCTGCACCTTTCATTCGGTACGGACAAGCCGATGGATGTGTTCAGCGGTTGGGTCAACTATACGGAGCGTATCAGGGAGAACTGGCAGAAGCTGGTGACACCTGAGGATACGGTGGTGATTGCGGGAGATATTTCATGGGCAATGAAGCTGAGTGACATTGACAAGGATTTGGCCTATATCCAGTCACTCAACGGCAAAAAAATTATTCTCAAGGGCAATCATGACTACTGGTGGACGACCAAAGCAAAAATGGACAGGTATCTTGCGGAACACGGCTTTGACAGCATTGCCATTCTCCACAATAATTATTTTGTTGTGGAGAATACGGCATTGTGTGGTACAAGGGGCTGGTTCTATGATGCCGAAAAGGACGAGGATATGCTGATACTCAAAAGAGAAGTCGGCAGACTGAGAATGTCTTTGGAGCCTGCGGTGCAGGCAGGGTATGAGCCAGTGGTATTTTTGCATTATCCGCCTGTTTACAACGGCATGGAATGTCGTGAAATCATGGACGTTCTCAGGGAGTACCGTATCAAAAAGTGCTTTTACGGCCATGTGCATGGCGGCAATGCTGCCAAAAAAGCCTTTGTGGGAGAAAAAGACGGCATACAATTTCATTTGATAGCCTGTGATTATGTGAAATTTATGCCGTTGTCGATAAAATAGTCTTGATAATCGTGAAATGATGTGGTATAATATTTAACGATTTTTCAGCTTAAAAATGGAGGAAAATAAAATGAAATTAGTATCATCAAACAAGGCGGACACAAACCGTTATGAACTCGTGGTAGAGATAGACGGTGCTGCATTCATGAAAGAAGTGAATGCCGTGTATAAAAAAGAAGTGAAAAATATCGCTGTCCCGGGATTCAGAAAGGGAAAAGCTCCCCGTGCCATCATTGAGAAAATGTATGGGGAAAGCGTGTTCTATGAGGATGCCATGCAGAACCT